>DASTVH010000388.1:0-7226 GCA_035759195.1 Candidatus Limnocylindrales bacterium | reverse complement strand
CGAAGCGGCAGCCGAGGACGCCGCCCTCGCCTCGCTCCTGAATCAGTCGAGGAGCAGGCGGCGCAGGAGGACGATCGGCGGCGAGCCGTGCGAGATCACCGACTCGAGGTGCGCACGGTAGCGGAAGCCCGGCGTCTCCCCAAGACCGCCGACGATCCGGGGAGCCGGGACCGCCGCGGCCCCGCGCGGATCGCCCGATTCGACGGCCAGCCGCCGCCGGCGCTCGAGTTCGAGATCCCACATCTCGGTCGAACCCACGAAGTACGTGCAGAGCTGGGTCGAGGTCAGGCGGGCCCGATCGAATTTCGCCCGCGCCTCGGCCTCCTCCTGGAAGCCGCCCTCGACCATCAGCCGGACGGCCTCCTCCTCGGTCATCCCGGCGGTATGGATGCCGATGTCGATGAGCGCGTTCGTCACCGACCGGAGGTAGAACTTCCAGTGGGTCAGCAGGAGTGCCGGATCGTCCGCGGCGTAGCCTGAGTCCATCATCACCTGGGTGACGTAGACGGCCCAGCCTTCGGCGAAGACGCCGCTCCAGAAGACCGCCCGCGAGATCGAGTCGACCCGGTTCGCATAGACGCCCTGGAGGTAGTGACCGGGCACCGCTTCGTGGATCGTCAGCAGGCGGAGCATCCGGTCGTTGTCCTCGCGCAGGTAGGACTCGGCCTGCTCCTCGGGCCAGTCGTCGGGGATCGGCGTGACCGAGAAGAACGCCTTCTGGCCGCGGTCGAGGGGTCCCGGCGACTCGAGCATCGCACCGCCGAAGGCCCGCATGAAGACGGGCGTCCAGCGGATCTCGAGCGGCTCCTCGGCAAGCCCGATGAGGTCCCGGTCCCGACAGAACTGCTCGATCCGGGCCAGCTCCTCGCGGCAGAACTCGAGGATCTCGTCCCGGCCGGGATGATCGACGGCGATGCCGTCGAGCACGCCTCTGACCGCCGCCCCGTCATCGTCGGGGAGCGCCTCACTCGGCCGGTAGGTCGGCCAGATCTCGCGGGCGAGCCGGATCATCTCGGCCCGGATCAGCTCGTACTCGCGTTCGGCTCGTTGGCGGATGACGTCCGGGGTCAACGCGTCGGAGCGCATCGTGTGCCGCATCTTGGCGCCGAAGAGCTGCGGCCCGAGCCGGCCCTCGCCCTCGGCGGCCGGCAGGACGACGTCGCGGAGGTGCGTCTCGAACTCGGCGAGGGAGGCCCGGGCGATCTCGGCCGTCGCCCGGAGTCGGGGAAGGACGGCGGCGACCGCCGGATCGGTCGAGGCGGCGTCACCCTGGGCCACGGCGTCGTCGACGAGATCGGCGATGCCCGACCACTGACTGAGCGCCTTCTCGGTATGGAACCTGGCGACCGGCCGATCGGGCGTCCCGACGAGCGCGTCACGAGCGGCGTCGAGGATCGCCGGCAGCCGCTCGAGGCGGCGGGCGAACGACTCGAGCCGATCGGCAAGCGGGGCGAACTCGCGGGAGATGAGGGGGAAGAGCCCGTCGCCCAGGAAGTACACCCAGTCGAGGGGGCTCCAGCGATCCTCCCGCAGCTCGGTCTCCGACCACCGGGCCGCCTCGAGCTCGCCGAGCAGAAGGTCGCGGTCGACCGCCTCGTCGATCGAGAGGTCGGCCGGTTGGTACGCCGCGAGCTCGGCCCGCCAGCGATCGTAGAAGTCGAGGCGCTCGGCCCGCCCGGCGTCGGTCATGTCGGGCCAGCGGCCGTCGTGCTCGTGCATGCCGGCGGCCGTCGCGTGGAGCGGATGAAGCCGGAAGAACTCGGCGAGAAAGGCGTCGATGCGGGCGGCGACGTCCGGCACGGTCATCTCCGTGGTGGTGCAGGCGGGGGCCGGCCGGCGGGGATGCCTGGGGCCGGGGAACGTTGCGTGGAGTCTACGCCCGCCGCGGTCCCCGGTGGCCTACGATCGGGCGATGCCCGTCCGCCTCGACCCCGTCACGCTCAGGGGCCGGATCGTCCGGCTCGAGCCGCTCGAACTCGAACACGTCCCGGGTCTCGCCGCCGTGGGCCTCGATCCCGCGATCTGGCGCTGGACGATCATCCGGCCGCGGAGCGCCGACGACATCCGGGCGTGGGCGGAGGAGGCGATCGCCGCTCGCGACGCCGGTCGCGAGCTGCCGTTCGCGACCCTCGACGCCGCGACCGGCGCGCCGATCGGCTCGACCCGCTACCTCAACATCGCCCTCGAGCACCGCCGGCTCGAGATCGGCTGGACCTGGCTGACCCCGACGGCGCAGCGCACCGGTGCGAACCGCGAGGCGAAGCTGCTGCTGCTCCGCCACGCCTTCGAGTCGCTCGGCTGCCGGCGGGTCGAGTTCAAGACGGACGCGAACAACGAGGCATCGCGGACGGCCCTGCTCGGGATCGGCGCCCGGTTCGAGGGCATCTTCCGCAAGCACATGGTGATGCCCGGCGACGGCGTCCGGGACTCGGCCTGGTACGCGATCGTCGACGACGACTGGCCGGTGGTGCGGGCAGGTCTCGAAAATTCGCTCGCCCGCTGATCGTCGGTCTGCGATCATCGCCGCACCTGCACGAGGAGGGAGAGGCACCGTGATCGAGCTGCTCATCCGGATCGTCATCAACGCCGCGGCGCTCTGGGTCGCCGTCCAGATCGTCCCGCAACTGAGCTTCGACTTCGGCAGCGACTGGTGGAAGCTCGCCGCGGTGGCGATCATCTTCGCCCTGGTCAACAGTTACCTGAAGCCGATCCTCAAGGCGCTGTCGTTCCCGATCAGCATGATGACGCTCGGGCTCATCGCCTTCATCCTCAACGCGGCCATGCTTCTCGTCACCGCGTTTCTCTCGGACCAGCTCGATCTTGGCTTCCGGATCGGCGGCTTCCCGCCCGCACTCGACGCCGACGCGATCATCGGGGCGATCATCGCGGCGGTCGTGATCAGCATCGTCTCGACGGTCGCGAGCATCGCACTCTCGCCGCGCAAACTGCTCTGACACACGATGCCGGACGAGGACCGGCTTCCGGCGATCGCGGCAACGTTGCGGGCCGCGGCCGGCCGGTTCGGGACGCCCCTCCAGGTGACCGACGTGGCGACGATCGAGGCCGCCGGCGCGGAGGTCCGAGCCGCGTTCCCCGACCCCTGGCTTCGCCAGTACTCGGTCAAGGCGAACGACGTCCCGGCGATCATCGGGGCGGCGGCGCGGGCCGCCGGCGGCGGAGCGAACGTCGTCTCGCGCGGCGAGTGGGCCCTCGCCCGGCGGGCCGGCATCTCGAACGACGCGGTCACGCTGGAAGGCGTCGGCAAGTCCGACGGCGACCTGCGCGAGGCGGTCCGCGCGGCGGCCGCAGGCAATCCGCTCCGCTGGGTCGCCGTCGAATCCGCGGCCGAGATGACCGCGCTCGCCGGGCTCGCCGCCGCGGCGGGCCTCGGGCGCGCCGGCAAGGCACCGCTCGACGTGCTCGCCCGTCTGAATCCCGACGTCGCGCCGGAGACCCACCCGGGCCTCGCCGTCGGAGCCGGGCGCTCGAAGTTCGGCATGAGCGAGACCGAGCTGACGGCAGCCGTCGCGCTCGCCCGAACCGCCGGTCCCGGCCTGCGGCCGCGGGGCGTGCATCTCCACGTGGGCTCGCAGCTGGGCGCCGTCGACGCCTGGCGGGACGCCGTTCGGCGGGCCCTCGCGACGGTCGCCCTCCTCCTCGGCAGCGACGAGGCGTTCGACACGCTCGACGTCGGCGGCGGGTTCCCGGTGGCGCCGGTTGGCGAGCCGTCGCCGCGACCGGAGCGGTTCGCCCGCGAGCTGCCTCCGCTCCTGGAGGCGCTCCCACCCGACCGACGCCCGGCGCGCCTCGCGATCGAGCCGGGCCGCTACCTCGTCGCTCGGGCGGGCTGGCTCCTCGGACGGGTGCTCCACGCCCGCGACCGGGGAGGGCGGCAGGTCGTCCTCGACGCCGGAATGACCGAGCTGCTCCGGCCGGCCCTGTACGGTGCCCGCCACGGGATCGTCGCGCTCACGTCGGAGGGTCGCCCGGTCGACGACTGGACGCCGGGCCGCGATCCGACGGCCGCGCCGGTCGAGGTCCACGGCCCCATCTGCGAGTCGACCGACGCGCTCGGCGAACACGTCCTGCCGCGGCTGCAGCGCGGCGATCTCGTCGCCATTCGCGACGCCGGCGCCTACGGCAGCTCGCTCGCCTCGACCTACAACGGCCGACCCCGGTCGCCGCAGGTCCTGATCGAGCCCGACGGTCGGCTCCGCCTGGGCCGCCGGCGCGGCAGCCTGGCGAGCCTCGGGTAGGCTTGCCGTCGTGAACGAGCGCGGGCGATTCCGGGAACGCCTCGACCGGGGGCCGGTCCTCCTCGACGGGGCGATGGGCACGCTGATGTTCGCAAGCGGCGTGCCCCAGCGGGCGTGTCTCGACGAGCTGGCCACGACCCGCCCCGAGCTCGTCGGCTCGATCCACCGGGCCTATCTCGACGCCGGGGCGGAGATCATCGAGACGGCGTCGTTCGGGGCGAACCGCGTCCGCCTCGCGACATTCGGGCTCGCCGCCGAGACGCACCGCTTCAATCGGCGGGCGGCGCAGGTCGCCCGCGAGGCACGCGACGTGACCGGCCGGGACGCGCTGGTCGCGGGCTCGATCGGTCCCCTCGGGGCGGCGACGCGCGAGATCCTCCACCTCGACGATGACGCGATCCGGGCCGCCTTCCGCGAACAGATCGACGGGCTGCTCGAGGGCGGCGTCGATCTCTTCATCCTCGAGACGTTCGTCGACCTGCGCCACCTGCTCCTCGCGATCGACGAGGCCCGGCGGGCGAGCGAGGCGCTGCCGATCGTGGCTCAGCTGACGTTCGGCGAGGACCTCGCTCTCGCCGACGGGTCGTCGCCGGCCGATGCGGCACGGACGCTCGGGGCCGCGCCCGTCGACGTGATCGGCGTCAACTGCGGCGCCGGGCCGCACGCCTGCCTCGAGGCGCTCGAGCAGTTCGGCCCGGCGCCGTCCGGCGGCCCCGGCGCCGCCCCGGCCCGCTCGATCGTCCCGAACGCCGGCCTGCCCCAGCGGATCGAGGGCCGGTTCGTGTACGCGGCGGAGCCCGAGTACTTCGGGCGGATGGTCGGCCGCATGACGGCGGCCGGAGCGACGCTCGTCGGCGGCTGTTGCGGGACGACGCCTGCCCACATCGCGGCGATGCGCCTCGCGCTCGATCAGCGCTCGACCGCCATCCCGGGCCGGCCGCCTGTCGAGCCCGAGGGGTCGCGTCCCGCCGAGGCGCCGCGATCGTCGATCACCGAGCTGGCCCGGCGCGAGCAGGGCGGCGCCGCCGACGAGCCACCCCCGGTCAGCCCGCTCCTCGCGAAGCTGCGGGCCGGGCGGTACGTCGTCTCGGTCGAGATCGATCCGCCCCGCTCGATCCGGATCGAGCGAACGATCGATGCGGCCCGCCTCCTCCAGGCCGCCGGCGTCGATCTCGTGAACGTGAGCGACTCGGCGATGGCCCGCGTCCGGATGGGGGCCATGGCCGTCGCGTTCGGGATCCAGCACGACCTCGACCTCGAATGCCTCGTCCACTTCACGACCCGCGACCGGAACCTCATGGCCCTCGAGTCGGAGCTGCTCGGCGCTCACGCCCTCGGCGTCCGCAACATCCTCGCCCTGACCGGCGACCCGCCGCGCGTCGGCGAGTACCCGACGCTCACCGGCGTCTGGGACGTCGACTCGATCGGGCTCGTCGAGGTCCTCAGCCGGCTCAACCGCGGCGAGGACCAGGCCGGCTCGCCGATCGGCCGGCCGGCTGCGTTCACGATCGCCTGCGCCCTCGACCCGACCGCCCCCGACCGGGCGACCGAGTGGGATCGCCTGGAGCGCAAGCTCGCGGCCGGGGCCCATCTCGTCATGACCCAGCCGCTCTACGGCTTCGGCCAGGTCGAGGCGATGTTCGAGGAGGCCCGGCGCCGGTTCGGTCCGGGTGGTTTTCCCGTGCCCGTCCTGCTCGGCGTGCTGCCCCTCCAGAGCACGCGCCATGCCGAGTTCCTCCACAACGAGGTCCCCGGGATCACGATCCCCGATGAAGTCCGGGCGGCGATGGCGGCGGCCGGCGATCGCGGCGCCGAGGTGGGGCTCGAGGGGAGTCTCGCCCTCCTCGAGGCAGTGGCCGATCGCGTGGCCGGGACCTACATCATGCCGAGCTTCGGCCGCTACGAACAGTGCGCCGAGCTGGTCCGGCGGGTCCGCCTGCGCCACCCCATGGCGGCCTGAACGTGAACCGGCGAGGGGCGATCCGGGCGGCGCTGACGGCGGGGCTTGCCCTCGCCGCGCTCGGCGGTGGCGGTACGGCACCGGCGGCCGCGGCCGACGGCGACATCGTCGATGACGCCCGGCTCCTCGGAGAGCCGTATCGCGACGCGATCCAGGCCTCGGTCGACGCCTGGCGCGAGCTCCGCGACGGGCGGCTCGTCGTGGTGACGCGATCGGTCGAGGTGCCGGACGAAGCGAGCGCCCGGGCCGAGGCCGAGCGGCGCGTGGCAGCGTTGGGCGGCCCCTTCGACCTCGTCCTCGTCGTCGACGTCGCTCAGGGCGGTTGTCCCGGAGCGAGCGCGATCGCCACGACCGCGGACGCGGCGACGCTCGGTGTCACGGCCGAGGAGGCCGCCTACGCCCTCGAGGAACTCGATGCCTGGATCGAGCGGTGCCAGGCCGACGCGGGGACCGCGATCGCGAGCGCCCAGCTGCTGTCGCTCGCGCTGACCGACGCCCCGCTGCCAAGCGGCGGCCCGTTCGATCCCGGCCCGGCCGCGTCGCCGCTGCCCGGCGCGCCCGGCGCGCCGCCGGCCGGGCCGCCGTATCCGCCGCCGATCGACGGTCAGGCTGTCTACGACCACGCCGGCATCTGGCGACCCGAAACGGCGGCCGAGGCGGAGCGGACGATCGACGACATCGAGGCCCGCGTGGGCGCCGAGGTCGTCGTCTACAGCCAGGTCGCCTGGTACGGAATCTCGACCGAGGAGGCCGATGCCCACGCCCAGGCCCTGATGGACCAGTGGGGTGTGGGCAGGAAGGGCATCGACGACGGGCTCGTGATCCTCTTCGACATGGATCCGTCCCAGCTCCACGGGCAGATCCAGCTCTACGGCGGCCCCGGCTATCGGGCGGCCTACCTCGACAACGGCGAGAAGCAGCGGATCTTCGACGAGGAGATGGTGCCGCTGCTCGAACGCGGCGACCTCGACGGGGCGCTCATCGTGGCGCTCCAACGGGTCGACGAGAAC
>DASTVH010000387.1:0-9592 GCA_035759195.1 Candidatus Limnocylindrales bacterium | reverse complement strand
CGTTGCCGGGTTCATCGCGGCCGCCGAAGCGGCGCCCGAGGAGCTCTCGACGATCGCCAACGTCATGCCCGCCCCGCCGATGCCGTTCCTCGCTCCCGAGGTCCACGGCGAGCTCGTCATCCTCGGCATGCTTGCCTGGGCTGGCGACCCCGCGGCCGGCGAGGCGGCGATCGCCCCGTTCCGGGCGCTGGCCACGCCGTACGCCGACATGGTCAGGCCGAGCACGTACCCCGAGATGTTCCCGCCCGACGAGGGCGGATACCACCCGCTCGCGGTCGCCCGGACGCTGTTCCTGGACCACGTCGATCGCACGACTGCAAGCACGATCGTCGAGACCCTGCGGGCCTACGACGCCCCGATGCGCGTCGTCCAGCTGCGGGTCCTCGGCGGGGCGATGGCCCGCGTCCCGGCCGAGGCCACCGCGTTCGCCCATCGCGCGAGCCGGATCATGGCCGTCGTCGCCGCCTTCTACGAGGGCCCCGAGGACAAGGCCGCCCGGGAAGCATGGGTCGAGTCGTTCGTCTCGACGATCCGCCAGGGGGACGACGGGGCGTACGTGAACTTCGTGAACGACGAGGGACCGGAGCGGGTCCGGGACGCCTATCCGGGCTCGACATGGGATCGCCTCGTCGAACTCAAGCGGCGCTACGACCCGACGAACCTCTTCCGCCTCAACCAGAACGTCCCGCCGACTGCCGAGGCTGGCCGATGACGTCGGCCACGACGGAGCGGGTCGGGGAATTGCACCCCGACTTCAGCAGCCCCGGCGCCGTCGCCCTCGACTGGGCGGCGGCGCGCCGGGCGGTCGAGTCGGCCGAGGTCTACTGGCTCTCGACCGTCCGGCCCGACGGCCGGCCGCACGTCACCCCGCTCATCGCGATCTGGGACGACGACGCACTGGTCTTCTGCACGGGCCGGACCGAGCGCAAGCGGCTGAACCTGGAGTCGAATTCGTCGTGCGTCCTCACGACCGGCTGCAACCGGCTCGGCGAAGGGGTCGACGTCGTCGTCGAGGGCGCCGCGACCCGGGTCGCCGACGACGCCCGGCTGCAGCGGCTGGCCGATGCGTACGTGGAGAAGTACGGACGCGCCTGGCGCTACATCGTTCGCGACGGCGCGTTCTACCACGCCCCGGAGTCGCTTCGCGGCGAGGACATCGGGGACGACCCGCCCGAGGTGTGGGTGTTCGAGGTCCGGCCGACGAAGGTCTTCGCCTTCGGCCGCGACCGTGGGTTCAGCCAGACGCGCTGGCGCTTCGCCGTGTGACAGGGGGCCTGGGGCGTGCCCGCCCGGGCCCGCCTTCGCTCGGGCCCGCTCGGCTCCTTCCCGCCGCGGCGATATTCCGTGGAGGTGTATCGGGAGGCACGGACCACGCCCTGGCCTCGTTTCACCTCCTGAATATCACCGGGGGGCGTAAACGTGCAGCAGGGAAGGCTTCCCGAAAGGATCGGGGAGCACTCTAAGCATCCCGGGAATATCGGACCCGCCAGGCGGCGGAACGACGTTGCGGGGCCGCCGCCGGGGCGAACACCTACACTTGATTTGTGCTTCTCTCGCACAAAACTGTGGTACCGTCTTGCGATCGGGTGAGCGCAAGGAGGACGGGCGATGGCGGATGAGTTCTTCTCGGGCGTTCCCGGCCCGATCCCGTTCGGTGGACTCGAGTCCGACGATGCCCTGACGTTCAAGGTCTACGAGCCGGAACGGGTCGTCCTCGGCAAGCGGATGGAAGACCACCTGCGGATCGCCGTCTGCCTGTGGCACTCGTTCCACTGGCCCGGCTCGGACGTCTTCGGGTCGGGGACGTTCGACCGGCCCTGGCTCGATCCCTCGCTCGAGCCGATGACCGCCGCGCGGATGAAGCTCGATGCGGCCTTCGAGTTCCTCGCCAAGCTCGGCGTGCCGTTCTTCTGCTTCCACGACCGCGACGTCGCGCCGGAGGGCCGCACCTTCGCCGAGACCCGCCGCAACCTCGACACGATCATCGGTGAGATCGAGGGCCACATGGCCCGCACCGGCATGCGCCTCCTGTGGGGCACGGCGAACCTGTTCAGCCATCCGCGGTACGCCGCCGGCGCGTCGACGAATCCCGATCCCGAGGTGTTCGCCTACGCCGCGGCGCAGGTCCGGGCAATGCTCGAGGCGACCCATCGGCTGGGTGGCGCGAACTACGTTTTGTGGGGCGGCCGCGAGGGCTACGAGACGCTCCTCAACACCGACCTCCGGCGCGAGGACGCCCAGTTCGGGCGCTTCCTCAACCTCGTCGCCGAACACAAGCACAAGATCGGATTCGAGGGCATGCTCCTCATCGAGCCGAAGCCCCAGGAGCCGACGAAGCACCAGTACGACTACGACACCACGACCGTCCACGGGTTCCTCGTCCGCCACGGCCTCGAGGACGAGTACCGGGTGAACATCGAAGCGAACCACGCGACGCTCGCCGGCCACAGCTTCCACCACGAGGTGGCCTACGCGGTGGCGAACGGCATCTTCGGCAGCATCGACGCGAACCGCGGCGACTACCAGAACGGCTGGGACACGGACCAGTTTCCGAACTCGGTCGATGAGCTCGCGCTGGCGCTCTACGAGATCCTCCGGGGCGGCGGCTTCACGACCGGCGGCTTCAACTTCGACGCGAAGCTGCGCCGCCAGAGCATGGACCGGCTCGACCTCTTCCACGGCCACATCGGCGGGATCGACACGATCGCCAGAGCCCTGCTCGTCGCCGCGGACCTGGTCGAACGCGAGACGCTCGAGCGACTCCGGCAGGAGCGGTACGCGGGCTGGGCCGGCGGGCTGGGCGGGGAGATCCTCGATGGCGGGCTGAGCCTCGCGGCGCTGGCCGACCGGGTCGAATCCGACGGCATCGAGCCGCGTCCGACGTCCGGCCGCCAGGAGCTCCTCGAGAACCTCGTCAACCAGCGGATCTGGTCGGCCGATCGGGCCGGCGTGGCGAGCGGCTCCGGGCGCTGACGCCGTGGGCGGCCTCGTCCTCGGCATCGACGTCTCGACGACCGCCACCAAGGCGATCCTCGTCGACGAGGCGGGGGCGGTTCGCGGGATGGGCGTGTCGGAGTACGACTACGCGGTGCCCCGGCCGCTCTGGAGCGAGCAGGACCCGGCGCTCTGGTGGGACGGCACGCAGGCCGCGATCCGGTCGGTCCTCGCGACCGTCGGCGCGGGCGGTGACGAGGTCGCCGCGATCGGGCTGACCGGCCAGATGCACGGCGCGGTGCTCCTCGACGACGCGGGCACCCCGCTTCGCCCGGCGATCCTCTGGAACGATCAGCGGACCGGCCCCGAATGCGACGTGATCCGGGCGACGGTCGGGGCCGAGCGGCTCGTCGCGATCACCGGCAACGACGCCCTGACCGGCTTCACCGCGCCGAAGCTCGTCTGGGTCCGCGACCACGAGCCCGCGACGTGGCGGAAGGTGGCCCACGTCCTGCTGCCGAAGGACTTCGTCCGCCATCGGCTGACCGGGATCTACGCGCTCGACAAGGCCGACGGCGCGGGCACGATCCTCTTCGACCTTGCCGCCCGCGACTGGTCGCCCGACATCCTCACCGCCCTCGAGATCGACCCGGCCTGGCTGCCTCCGACGTTCGAGGGCCCCGAGGTCACCGGCACGCTGACCCCGGCGGCGGCCGAGGCGACCGGGCTGCGGGCCGGCACACCCGTCGTCGCCGGCGGAGGCGACCAGGCGGCGAACGCGGTCGGGGTCGGGGCGGTGGGGCCGGGCGTCGTCGCCCTGTCCCTCGGCACGTCCGGGGTGGTCTTCGCTGCCACGGACCGACCGCTCTTCGAGCCGCGCGGCATCGTCCACGCCTTCTGCCACGCCGTGCCCGGGCGGTGGCACATGATGTCGGTGATGCTCTCGGCGGCCGGCAGCCTCCGCTGGTTCCGCGATGCGCTGGCGCCCGGCACGCCGTTCGACGAGCTGGTCGAGCCGGCCGCCGGGGTGCCGGCGGGCAGCGAGGGCCTGTGGTTCCTGCCCTACCTGACCGGCGAGCGCAGTCCGTATCCGGACCCCTACGCGCGGGGCGCGTTCGTCGGGCTGACCGTTGCCCACGACCGGCGGCACCTGACCCGGGCGGTGCTCGAGGGCGTCGCGTTCGGGCTCCGCGACGGCCTCGACCTGATGGCCTCGGCCGGACTCGATCGGCCGCGCCAGATCCGGGCTTCGGGCGGCGGGACCGCGAGCCCGCTCTGGCGCCAGATCCTCGCCGACGTCCTCGACGCTGAGATCGCGACCGTCAACACCTCCGAAGGCGCCGCCTACGGGGCGGCCCTGCTCGCGGCCGTCGGGGCCGGCTGGTTCCCGAGCGTCGAGGCGGCCACGGGGGCCGTGGTCACGGCGACCCCGGTCGCGGCTCCCGGTCCGGCGGTCGCGACATACGCCGAGGCCCACGCCGTCTATCGGAACCTCTACCCGGCCCTCGCCCCGACGTTCCCGCGGGCGTAGCGTCTCGTCCCTGCGGGCGGCGCGTTGTCGGACCGACCACAGGTGACGAAGGGACGGACGGGCGCGCCCTCCGGGCCCGTCGAGTCCCGATGTTGTCGTGGGATCCACGTCCCACGCGTCGACCGCGCGCTCGGACCCTCCGACCGGCGCTTGTTGTCGCCCGGGCAACAGGCCGGCTCCGCGCGCCGGGACGAGCGCCAGCCGGGCGACGCCTCAGCTGTGGAGCTTCGCCAGCTCCGCTTCGGTCACCTGACCCGGCGGCTTGCCGAGGATGATCATCCCGAGGATCTCGTCGATCGTGACGTCCTCCTTGCGGACGGTCCCGACGATCCGGCCGTGGTACATCACGCTGATCCGGTCGGCGAGATCGAAGACGTCGTGGATGTCGTGGCTCACGAGGAAGATCCCGATCCCCTCGCTCTTGAGCTGGCGGATGAGGCTGCGGACCTGGGCCGTCTCGGCCGGACCGAGGGCTGCGGTCGGCTCGTCCATGATGAGGATCCGGGCGTTGAAGTGGACCGCCCGCGCGATCGCGACGGCCTGCCGCTGGCCGCCGGAGAGCCGGAGCACCGGCCGCTTGAACGCCTTGAAGTTCGGGTTGAGGCGGCCCATGACCTTGCGGGTCTGGTCCTCCATCGCCGAGTCGTCGAGCGTCCCGAGCCGGGTCCGCAGCTCCCGGCCGAGGAACAGGTTGGCCGGCGCGTCGAGGTTGTCGGCCAGGGCGAGGGTCTGGTAGATCGTCTCGATCCCGAGTTTCTGGGCCTCGCGTGGATTGGCGATGGGGACCGGCGTCCCCTCGATGAGGATCTGGCCGGAGTCGGGCGGATGGGCACCCGAGAGCACCCGCATGAGCGTGCTCTTGCCGGCGCCGTTGCCGCCGACCAGGCCGATGACCTCGCCGGCGTGGAGGTCGATCGACACGTCGTCGACCGCCCGGACGCCGCCGAACGCGACGTGGATGTTGCGCATCTCGACGAGCGGGACCCGGCCCGGGCTGGGCTGGGCCGGCCCGGTCGCGGCCGCTCCGGTTTCGGTCGTCATCGGTCGGACCTCACGTTGCCCGCCGCCGGTTCCATGCGTCGAACGCAACGGCGATGATCAGGACGACGCCGGCGGCCATGTCCTGGTACGGCGACGAGAGGCCGCTGAAGTTCAGGCCGTACGCCAGCGTCTGCATCACGAGGGCCCCGAGGATCGCGCCCGGGATCGTGCCGACCCCGCCGGCGAACGTCGTCCCGCCGATCACGGCCGCGGCGATGACGTACAGCTCGTAGCTCCGACCGACGTCGAGCGTCGCTCCGTTGAGGCGGGCCGATGCGATCGCGGCGGCGATGGCGCAGAGGATGCCCATGACGATGAACGTCTTCATGATCGTCCAGCGGGTGTTGATACCGGCCAGCTCGGCCGCCTCGGGGTTGCCGCCGTAGGCGAAGACCGACCGGCCGAACTTGAGGCGGGTCGCGATGAAGTGCATGACGATCGCGACGCCGATGACGATGACGATCGGCCAGGGGATGCCGGCCTCGATCCGCAGGCCGGCCGGATCGAGCCCGCGGTCGGCCGCGTACTGACGCACCAGCCCGGAAGGCCAGAGGTACGCGTTGGCGTAGGCAACCAGGCCGAGGACCACGGCGATGCCGACGACACCCAGCAGGACCTCGGCCCACATCGGGCGGAGCGGGAAGCCGAAGCGCCGCCGCTGGCGCCGGTTGTAGAGCTGCAGCAGGACGATCGCAACCGCGCCGAGCGCGCCGACCACCCAGCTCATCGTTCCCCCGAGCGAACCCCGCGGCCCGCCGCCGAGGAGCACGAACGTCGGGTCGATGCCCGAGACGGTCGGGCCGCCGGACATGACCCAGACGAGGCCCCGCAGCGCGAGCAGCCCGCCGAGGGTCACGACGAAGGACGGGACGCCGATGTAGGCGATGACGAAGCCCTGGAAGCCGCCGATGAGGGCGCCGATCGTGATGCCGATCGCGAGGGCGATGATCCAGTCGAGCGGGTGCTCGACGCCGATGAGATCCGGCAGGATGTCGGACATGAGCAGGGCGTAGGCCATCGCGACGACGCCGACGACCGAGCCGACCGAGAGATCGATGTTGCGCGACACGATGATGAGGACCATCCCGGTCGCGATGATCGCGATCGTCGCCGACTGGACGACGAGCGTGACGATGTTCTCCGGAGTGAGGAAGTCGCGGTCCGGCTGGGCGATCTCGAAGCCCAAGATCAGGACGATGAGCGCGGCGACCATGCCGAACAGCCGCAGGTTGATCTCGGTCGCCCGGACGGCGTCGGCGGCCCGGCCGACGAGGCGCCGGGCCTGGTGGCGAAGGCCGCTGCCGCCGGCCTCCTTCGGAGCCGGCTCGGCGAGTTCAGCCATCGGTGTGCTCCTGGAGCCTCCCCTTCGGTCCCCGCTCAGGAAGCGGCCTGCCCGCGGGAACCGCGGGCAGGCCGGCTACGAAATCCGGTGTTCAGGCGCGGCCTACTTGCACGCGTCGGGTCCGGTGGCCGGATCGACGTCGGCGCAGGCCTCCTCCTTGGTCAGCCAGCCGAGGTCGATCGGGAGATTCAGGTTCTCCTGGGTGACCGGCGTGGGCTTGAGGATGATCGACTTCACGGTGACCTCGGTCCCGTCGGGATCCTCGGTCGTGAAGTCCACCGCGTCGAGGCTGTCGGGTCGGACGTGGTCCTTGAGGGTGTCGGGCGCCTTGACGTCGGCCATGGCCGTGCCGCCGCAGAGCTGGACGGCGACGTTGCCGGCCGTCTCGCCGAGGGCGAAGGCGTCCTTCCAGACGTCCACGAGCTGGTTGCCGAGCGCGACGTGGTTGAGGTTCGCCTTGTCGCCGTCCTGGCCGGTGACCGGGACCTCGCCGGCCAGCCCGACCCGATCGAGCGCCGCGATGACGCCGATCGCCATCGAGTCGTTCTCGGAGATGACTGCCTGGACGTCGTTGTTGACCTGGTTGAGGGCGGTCTCCATGTTCTCCTGGGCCGCCTCGGTGCGCCACGTGTCGGTGTAGTCCTCGAACACGATCTCGATCGCGCCCGAGTCGACGAGCGGCTTGAGGAAGGGCTCCATGCCCGCCCGCAGGAAGTCGGCGTTCGGGTCGGCCTGGTGACCCTTGATGATCACGTAGTTGCCCTCGGTGACTTCCTGGGTGATCACCTCGGCCATCGCGGCGCCGACGCCCTGGTTGTTGAAGCTGATGTAGAACGTCTCGCTGTCGAAGATCAGGCGGTCGTAGGCGATGACCGGGATGCCGGCGGCCTTTGCCTTGTCGACGGCGGGCTGGATCGCCACGGAGTCCTTCGCCAGGACGATGAGGACGTCGGCACCCTGGTTGATCAGGCTGTCGATGTCGGTGAGCTGCTGGCTCTCGTCGTCGCGGGCGTCCGTCCGGGCGTATTCCGCCCCACCGGCCGTGAGCGCCGCCTGGATCGCGGGCTCGTCGGCCTTGGCCCAGCGCTCCTGCTGGTAGTTGTTCCAGGACACGCCGACGAGACAGTCGCCGGCCGCCGCACTGCCGGGCGGGCTGCCGGCAGCGCTGCCGGCGGGGCTGCCGGCGGCGCTGCCGGTCGGGCTGGCGCCCGGAGTCGTACAGGCCGTGACCGCGATCGCCGCGGTCGCCAAGAGGGCCCAGAATCGACGATGGGACATTGGGAAAGCTCCTCCACCTCGATGCAATTCCCGTTCGGGACTCGATCCGTCGCCTAACCTATCACCCCTCCGCTAGCAGAAAACGGCCGAGGAACAATGCGCGCAAGCGGCACTCGCCGGGCCGCGGCGCCTTCGCGCCGGCTCAGGCACTGGCCAGCTCCGGTACGACGCCGCGGGCGCCGAACCAGGCCGCCGGATCCGCGAGGAGCGGCTCGAAGGCCAGCTCGGCGGCCCCCAGCAGGGGAGCATCCACGCCCAGCGACGCCGGCACGATGCGGACGAGCTTGCGCGGCGCCGGCAGCGCCCGCCGGTCCACCTCGGCCGCGACGGTTGCCGCGACATAGGGCTGGATCCGGCCGAGCAGGCCGCCGAGGACCACGAGCTCGGGATTGAAGATGTTGATGAGCCCGGCCAGCCCGGTGCCCAGCCAGCGGCCGACGTCCTCGAGGGCCTCCCGGGCGCGGGGGACGCCCGCCGACGCCTCGGCCAGGACGGCGTCCACCTCGGCCCCGCCGCCGTCGACCGGATGGCCGGCCCGCCGCAGCAGCGCCCGCTCGCCGACCTCGGTCTCCCAGCAGCCGAACGAGCCGCAGTGGCACGGCAGGCCGGTCGGGTTCAGGGGCATGTGGCCGATCTCGCCGCCGTAGCCTGCGACGCCGGTCAAAGCCTGGCCGGCGACGATGATCCCGCCGCCGACGCCGACCTCGCCCGAGATGTAGACGACGTCGTCGACGTCGACCGCGGCCCCTCGCCGGTGCTCGGCGAGCGCGCCGAGGTCCGCCTCGTTGGCGACGACGATCGGGATCCCGGTGCGGAGCGCCGAGGCCAGCCGGGCGCCGAGCGGGACGTCCTTCCAGCCGAGGTTCGGGGCCATCGCCACGAGGCCGTCGTCGCGGCGGACGACGGCGACCATCGCCAAGCCGATCGCGACCAGTGTCGACGCGTCGTGGCCGACGGGGACGACGCGCCGGGCGAGCTCGGCGAGATCGGCCGCGACTTCCTCCACAGACGTGTGGCCGCGCTGCCGTTCGACGCGGTCGATCGCGACGACGCGGCCGCCGATCCCGACGAGCGCGGCGGCAAGCGAATCGACCGCGATCTCGAGGGCCAGCACCTTCGCCCGCTCCGGGTTGAGACGGACCATGGGCGAGGGGCGCCCCGGCGTGCCGAGCGGCGCCGGTGCCCTCTCGGAAACGAGCCCCGCGGCTGCGAGCTCGCCGATCAGGCCGCGGATCGCGCTCCGGGTCAGGCCCGTCCGACTGACGAGGGTCGAGCGCGACTGGGGCCCGCGGGTATGAAGCTGGCGGACGATCGCGGCCAGGTTCGCGCGACGGACCGTCTCGCTTCGCTGCCCGAGCTCGTCACCGCGCATCGACACGTAATTTGTGTTCCTTTCTTTCAAACTGTGACAGACTCTTACAACCCCGGGGCGGTGTCAAGCGGGGTTGCGGTTTCGGAGGATGGCA
>DASTVH010000386.1:0-2986 GCA_035759195.1 Candidatus Limnocylindrales bacterium | reverse complement strand
GATCGACTGGGCGGTCAGCGACGAACCCGCGGTCTGGACGTGGAAGCGGCACATCAGCGAGCGCGCGCTGCGGGCGCCGAAGCGGTCGCGGACGATCCGGGCCCACATCCGGCGGGCGGCGCGGAACTTGGCGACCTCCTCGAAAAGCTCGGACCAGGCGGCGAAGAAGAACGACAGCCGCGGCGCGAAGTCGTCGATGGCGAGGCCCCGGGCGACCGCGGCCTCGCAGTAGGCGATGGCGTCGGCGAGGGTGAAGGCCAGCTCCTGGGCGGCCGTCGCTCCCGCCTCGCGCATGTGGTAGCCGGAGATCGAGATCGTGTTCCAGCGGGGCAGCTCCCGGGCGCAGAACTCGAAGATGTCGGTGACGAGGCGCATCGACGGCCGGGGCGGATAGATCCACGTCCCCCGCGCGATGTACTCCTTCAGGATGTCGTTCTGGGTCGTGCCCGAGATCCGGTCGCGGGGCACGCCCCGCTTCTCGGCGGCGGCGACGTAGAGGGCGAGGAGGATCGCCGCCGTCGAGTTGATCGTCATCGAGGTGCTCACCGCGTCGAGCGGCAGGCCGTCGAGCAGCACCTCCATGTCGGCAAGCGAATCGATCGGAACGCCGACCCGGCCCACCTCGCCGCCGGCCTCGGGCGCGTCGGAGTCGTAGCCCATCTGGGTTGGCAGGTCGAACGCGACCGACAGCCCGGTCTGGCCCTGCTCGAGCAGGAAGCGGAAGCGGCGGTTCGTCTCCTCGGCCGTCGCGAAGCCCGCGTACTGCCGCATCGTCCAGAACCGCGAGCGGTACATCGTCGGCTGGACGCCCCTGGTGAAGGGGAACTCGCCGGGGAAGCCGAGATCGCGATCCGGATCGAAGCCGAGCGCGTCGAGGTCCTCGGCGGCATACAGCTCGCCGATCTCGAGGTCCGAGGAAGTGGCGAAGCGCTCGCGTCGCTCGGGCGCGCCCTGGATCGCCTTCGCCCGGGTCGTCTCGCGCCAGCGAGCCCGGTTTGCGCCCCGCTCGCTCACCGGAGCACCACCAGGACCTGGCCGAGCTCGATCGTCCCGCCGACCTCGGCGGCGACGCGCTCGACGTCGCCGTCGCGCGGCGCGCGCAGCTCGTTCTGCATCTTCATCGCCTCGATCACGAGAAGCGTCTGGCCCGTCTCGACCCGATCGCCGGCCGCGACGAGGACCGCGGCGACGCGGCCGGGGATCACGGACCGGATCTCGAGCGGTCCCGCGCCCAGGTCGGCCGCCCGACCGCGGGACGCCCGGGCCCGGAGGTCCGCCCGTCGAGCGTCCTCGATCTCGAGCTCGAACCGCCAACCGCCGACGACGACCTCGATCGTTCGCGGGTGCCGCGCACTCGCCGGCCGATCCTCGCCGATGAGGACCAGGGTGTCGCCCGCCTCCCCGTGGACCATCGCCCGGCCGGTGCCCCACGGCTCGACGTCGCCGGCGACCGATGCCGGATCGAGGTCGATCGGCACATCGTCGTGGACCCGCGAGCTCGGCGCCGGCCGCACGCGGAGCACGCTCATCGCGGCCACCGATCGGTGGCGTCGACGCGGGCGGCCTCGCGCCAGCCCGAAGGTCGGCCGGAGCGGTCCCCGAGGGTCGCGTCCCTCGCCGACGTCACCGGCCCCGCTGCGCCCGGCTCGCCTGGCGGGGATGCCGGTGCGACCCGCTCGGTCGCCGCCGCAGCCGCAGCCCGGGACGCGATCGTCAGCGCGTGGGCGCGATCCGCGGCCGCGATCGGCTCCCACTCCTCCTCGACCCAGGCCGTCGACAGCTCGGCAGCCCGGAACCCGGCGTGGCGGGCGACGAAGCGGTGGAACGGCAGCGTGGTCTGGATCCCGGTGACCTCGACCTCGTCGAGGGCGCGGTCGAGGCGCTCGATCGCGGCATCGCGGTCGGCGTCGACGACGAGAAGCTTCGCGATCAGCGGGTCGTAGTCCGGCGGCACCGGCTCTCCCGCCTCGACGGCGGCGTCGACCCGAACACCCGGTCCCGACGGCATCCGCCAGCGCCCGATCGTGCCGGGCTCCGGCGCGAACGCGCGGATCGGGTCCTCGGCAGAGATCCGGACCTCGATCGCATGGCGCTCGGGCTCGTCGGCCCGGCGGGCGGCGGCCAGCGCCGCAGCCGAGAACGGCCGGCCGGCCGCAATCCGGAGCTGCTCGCGGACAAGGTCGAGATCCGCGACGAGCTCCGTGACGCCATGCTCGACCTGGAGCCGCGTGTTGACCTCGAGGAACCAGAACTGGCGATCCATGTCGAACAGGAACTCGGCGGTCGATGCGTTGCGGAGCCCGGCCACCTCACCGACGTGGACCGCCATCGCGTGGAGCGCCCGCCGTTCGGCCGCCGTGATGCCCGGCGCCGGCGACTCCTCGACGAGCTTCTGGTGCCGGCGCTGGAGGGAGCAGTCGCGCTCGCCGAGCGCGATGACGGTGCCGTCGGCGCCGCCGAGCAGCTGGACCTCGATGTGGCGGGCCGGAGCGATGAGCTTCTCGAGGTAGACCGTCCCGTCACCGAACGCGGCAGCTGCCTCCGCCGCGCCGGCCGCCAGGGCCGCGGGTAGCTCTGCGGGACGGTCGACCCGGCGCATCCCGCGCCCGCCGCCGCCGGCCGCCGTCTTGACCAGCAGCGGGAAGCCGATCCGCTCCGCGTCGGCGACCGCGGCGGGCAGCTCTTCCGGACGTCCGATCGCCGGCGCGAGTGTCCCCGGTACGACCGGTACGCCGGCCGCGATCGCGAGGCGGCGCGCCGCAAGCTTGTCGCCGACCCGGGCGATCGCCGCCGCCGACGGGCCGACGAAGAGGAGCCCGGCCGCCTCCACGGCCTCGGCGAACGAGGCTCGTTCGCTCAGGAAGCCGTAGCCCGGATGGATGGCCTCGGCTCCCGTTCGCTGCGCCGCCTCGATGACGAGATCGGCGCGCAGGTAGCTGTCCGCCGCGGGGGCCGGACCCAGCCTGACGGCCTGGTCGGCCATGCG
>DASTVH010000385.1:0-14886 GCA_035759195.1 Candidatus Limnocylindrales bacterium | reverse complement strand
GCGGGGCTCTGGGGGATCGAGCACAAGCTCGAGCCGCCCGATGAATACAAGGGCAACGGCTACGTCGCGACCGGCGTGCCGCGGATGCCGCGAGCGCTCTACGAGGCGATCCGGGAGCTCGAGACGTCGGCGGCGGCGATCGAGATCTTCGGCGAGGACGTCGTCGCCCATTACCTCAATGCGGCCCGCGTCGAGCAGGAGATGTACGACTCGGTCGTCCACGACTGGGACCGCGAGCGGTACCTCGAGCGAAGCTAGCGTCACGCTCGGAGACGCCGCCGGGGTATCCTCCACCGGAGTGAGCGCGCCCGGCAGGAAACGGTCGCGCTCGATTCGGAGGCGCCGTCACATCGCCACAGGCCGAGCCCGCCTCGCCGCTCACGGACGCCGGCCGCGATGACGGCCGAGGCTGACGGCCTCCGCGCGCGCGTCGCCGCGCTCGAGGCCCGCCTGACCGAGCAGGCCCACAGCGAACGGATCCAGTCCGCGCTCTACCGGATCGCCCAGACCGCCAGTGCGGCCCGGGACCTGCCGGAGTTCTACCGCCAGATCCACGCGATCGTCGGCGAGCTGATGTACGCCAACAACCTGTACATCGCCCTGTACGACGAGGAGCGCTCGCTTCTCAACTACCCGTACTACGTCGACGAGGTCGACACCGACGTGCCCGACCCGAACGTCTGGGAGCCGATGGGAACGGGCCAGGCCCGGGGCCTCACGGCCTACGTCCTGCGCCACGGCGAGCCCGCCCTCGTGACCCAGGACGTCTGGATGGACCTCATCGAGCGGGGCGAGATCGACCGGATCGGCGAGACCGGCGAGGACTGGCTGGGGGTCCCGCTCCGCTCCGAGGGCCGGACGCTCGGCGTGCTCGTCGTCCAGACCTACGAACCGAGCCAGCACTACTCCGAGGGGGACAAGGACCTCCTCGCGTTCGTCGGCCAGCACATCGCGACGGCCCTGAGCCGGGCCCGGGCGATCGAGGAGACGCGCCAGCGCAACGCCGAGCTTGCCCTCGTCAACGAGATCGGCCAGGCCCTCGCAGAACAGCTCGAGTTCGCGGCGATCATCGAGCTCGTCGGCGACCGCGTCCGCTCGATCTTCGCCGTCCGCTCGCTCTTCATCGCCCTGTACGACCCGACCACGAACCTCATCTCGTGGCCGTACGACATCGACGAGGGCGAGCGATTTCATCGCGACGCCCGGGAGCTCGGACCGGGCCTGACCTCGACCGTGATCCGGACCCAGCGTCCCGTTCGGATCGGGTCGCTGGGCGAGCAGGAGGCGGCCGGCGCCGTCCAGATCGGCGGCACGCCCACGCAGTCCTGGCTCGGCGTTCCGATTGTCGGGGCGAACCGCGTCGTCGGCGTGGTCGGGCTCGAAAGCGTCGAGACGAATGCCTTCAGCGAGTCCGACGAGCGGCTGCTCTCGACCCTCGCCTCGAGCATGGGCGTCGCCCTCGAGAACGCCCGCCTGTTCGACGAGACGAAGCGCCTCCTCACCGAAGCCGACGAGCGGGCGGCCGAGCTGGCGATCGTGAACAGCGTCCAGCGGGGCCTCGCCGCCCAGATCGACATGCAGGCGATGTACGAGCTCGTCGGCGACAAGATCCAGGAGATCTTCGACGCCCAGGTGGTCGACATCGGGATCGTCGATCGCGAGGCCGGGCTGATCCGGTTCCCGTACACGATCGAGCGCGGCGTCCGGTTCCCGGACGAGCCGATCGCGCTCATGGGCATCCGCCGCCACGTGATGGAGACCCGAGCCCCGCTCCTCATCAACGAGCGCGCCGCCGAGCGGGCACTCGAGCTCGGACAGCCGGGGGCGATCCAGGGTGAGGTGGCGAAGTCGACGCTGTGGGCGCCGCTCGTCGTCGGTGACGAGGCCCGCGGCGTGATCTCGCTCCAGAATCTCGACCGCGAGGGCGCCTTCAGCGAGGCCGACGTCCGGCTGCTGACGACGATCGCAGCGAGCCTGAGCGTCGCCCTCGACAACGCCCGCCTCATCCACGAGACGCGCCAGCGCGTCGCCGAGCTCGCGATCGTCAACCGGATCGGCCAGGCACTCGCGGCCCAGCTCGACCTCGCGGCGCTCATCGAGCTCGTCGGCGAGCAGATGCGGGAGACGTTCGAGGCCGACATCGCCTACGTGACGCTCCACGACCGCGAACGCGACGTCATCGACTTCCTGTACTACTACGAACTCGGTGAGCGGCGCGAGGAGCGGTCGCTGCGGTTCGGTGAGGGCCTGACCTCGCGGATCCTCGTGAGCGGCGAGCCCCTGCTCCTCAACAAGGTCGCCGACTGGGAGCGGGTCGGGACCCGCGGCGTCGGCACCCAGGCGAAGTCCTACCTCGGCGTGCCGATCGTGACCGGCGACCGGGCGATCGGTGTGCTCAGCGTCCAGAGCACGAGCCAGGAGGGCCGCTTCGCGGAGAGCGATTCGCGGCTGCTGGCCACGATCGCCGCGAATGTCGGCGTCGCGATCCAGAACGCTCAGCTCTTCCAGGAAGCGCGCCGGCGGGCCGACGAGATGGCGGCCCTCGCCGACGTCGCCCGGGAGGTCTCGGCGACGCTCGACCTGGCGGCGGTCCTCGAGCGGATGGCCCAGCGGGCCCAGGAGCTCCTCGAGGGCGACACGAGCGCGGTCTATCTCAGCGAGCCCGACGGGACGTCGTTCCGGGCGATCGTCGCCCTCGGCCCGATCGCCGAGGAGATCAAGGCCGACACGATCAAACTCGGCGAGGGGATCATCGGCGACCTCGCCGCCCGCCGCGCCGCCGAGGTCGTCAACGACGTGTGGGCCGATCCACGCGTCGTCCCGATCCCCGGCACGGACCGCGAGATCGAGGAGCGGCTCATGGTCTCGCCGCTCGTGGCCCGGGACCGTCTGACCGGGATCATGGCCGTCTGGCGGTCCGCTCCGAATCGGCCGTTCAGCGAGGCCGACCTCGCGTTCCTCGTCGGCCTTTCACAGCAGGCCGCGATCGCCATTGAGAACGCCCGGCTCTACGAGGAGGCGATCGAGGCCCGTCGCGGCGCCGAGGAGGCCAACCAGGCCAAGAGCACGTTCCTCGCCGCGATGAGCCACGAGATCCGGACGCCGATGAACGCGATCATCGGCATGAGCGGCCTGCTCCTCGACACGCACCTCGACGACGAACAGCGCGATTACGCGGAGACGATCAAGACCTCCGGCGACGCGCTGCTCACGGTCATCAACGACATCCTCGACTTCTCGAAGATCGAGGCCGGCCGGGTCGAGCTCAACCACGAGCCGTTCGACCTCCGCCAGGTCGTCGAGCGCGCCCTGGACCTCCTCGCGCCGCTCGCCGCCAGGAAGGGCATCGAGCTCGTCTACGCGGTCGACGACGAGGTGCCCGACGGGATCGTCGGGGACGCCGGCCGGCTGCGCCAGATCGTCCTCAACCTCCTGTCGAACTCGGTCAAGTTCACCGAGGCCGGCGAGATCGAGCTGCGCCTCGGCGGCCGGCGGCTCGAGCGGCGGCGGGCAGCCGGCGTGGACCGCTGGGTGATCCGGGTCGAGGTCCGCGACACCGGCATGGGCATCTCGCCCGAGGCGATGGACCGCCTGTTCCGCTCGTTCAGCCAGGCCGACGCCTCGATCTCACGGCGCTTCGGCGGAACGGGCCTGGGCCTCGCGATCAGCCGCCGCCTGGCGGAGCTGATGGACGGCTCGCTGAGCGCCGAGAGCAGCGGCGTTCCCGGCGAGGGGAGCCGGTTCCGCCTCGAGATCCAGGCCGATGAGGCGGCCATCTCGCGTGCCGCGGCCGCGCAGGAGGCGGTCGACGTCGCCGGCCGGAGGGTCCTCGTCGTCGACGACAACGCGACGAACCGGAGGATCGTCTCGACCCTCACCGCCCGCTGGCAGATGAGCCCGCGGGACACGGGCGCGCCGACGGAGGCACTCGACTGGATCCGGGCCGGCGAGCGATTCGACCTGGCGATCCTCGACTTCCACATGCCGGACCTCGACGGGATCACCCTGGCCGAGGCGATCCGGGCGGCCCGCCCCAGCGAGTCGCTTCCGATCATCATCCTGTCGTCCGTCGGGGCGCGGGAGCGGAGCAGTGCCGCGGTCGACGCCGAGCTCACCAAGCCGGTCAAACCCTCGGCCCTCCACGACGCGATCGTCTCGGTCCTGGCGGCGGGCAAGGCCGGGCGCCCGGCCAGGGCGCCGGCCCGGGCCGGCGTCGACGCCGACCTCGCCGAGCGGCATCCGCTTCGGATCCTCCTGGCCGAGGACAATGCGGTGAACCAGAAGCTGGCTCTCCGCCTCCTCGGTCGGATGGGCTACGAGGCGGACGTCGCCGGCAACGGCGCCGAGGCGATCGCGGCCCTCGAACGGGACGCCTACGACGTGGTGTTCATGGACGTCCAGATGCCGGAGATGGACGGTCTCGAGGCGACCCGACGGGCGCGGGCCCGCTGGCCGACCCGCAAGTTGCGGATCGTGGCGATGACGGCGAATGCGATGGAGGGCGACCGCGAGATGTGCCTCGCGGCGGGCATGGACGACTATGTCTCGAAGCCGATCCGCCCGGAGGCGCTCGCGGCCGCCCTGATGGCCGCCTCGCCGGCGGACGCCGGCGCGGAAGGGGCCGTCCTTGCCTGAGACCCTCGACCGCGCCGTGCTGGCCGATCTCCTCGAGATGGTCGGCGACGACCCCGAGTTCGTCGCCGAGCTCGTCGACACGTTCCTCGCTGACGCGGCCGGCCACGTCGACGCCATGGAGGCAGCCGTCGCGGCCGGTTCGGCCGGGGATCTGCTGCGACCGGCCCACACCCTGAAGTCGAACGCGCTGAACCTCGGCGCGGCGGCCCTCGCCGCGATCTCCCGGACGCTCGAGGAGCAAGCCCGGGGCGGGTCCATCGACGGGGCTGCCGGCCGGGTCGCCGCGGCCCGCGAGGAGCTCGGCCGGGTGGTGGAGGCCATCGAGCGGGCCCGGACCGACGCATGGGCGACACCGTGAGCGAACGCAACGGCGCAGCGCCGCCCGGAACGGTTCTCGTCGTGGACGACAGCCGGATGAACCGGGCGACCCTGCGGCGCCTGCTGGAACGGCTCGGCCACGAGGTCCTCGAGGCGGAGAACGGCCGCGAGGCGCTCGCGACGATGCGCGACGGCGCCCGCCGGGTGGACGTCGTCCTGCTCGACCTGATCATGCCCGAGCTCGACGGGTTCGCGACCCTCGAGCAGGTCAAGGCCGACCCGATCCTCGCCTCGATCCCGGTCATCGTCGTGTCCGGCCTCGACGATCTCGACAGCGTCGTCCGGTGCGTCGAGATGGGCGCGACCGACTTCCTGCCGCGGCCGATCAAGCCGGCCCTGCTGCGCGCCCGCGTCGGGGCGTCGCTCGCCGACAAGCGCCTCCGCGACGAGAACGCCGACCTGCTCGCCACCGTCGCCCGCCAGCGGACGGAGCTGGCCCGGTTCCTCTCGCCCCAGGTGGCGGCGCTCGTCTCGAGCCCCGACGGGGAGGCGCTGCTCAACGGGCACCGCCGGGCGGTGACGGCCGTCTTCTGCGACCTGCGCGGCTTCACCGCCTTCGCCGAGACTGCCGAACCGGAGGAGCTCCTCGGCGTGCTTCGCGAGTACCACGGCGCGATCGGCCGGCGGGTCGTCGAGTTCGAGGGGACGCTGGAGCACTTCGCCGGCGACGGCGTCCACATCTTCTTCAACGACCCGATCCTGCAGGCGGACCACCAGCTGCGGGCGGTGAAGATGGCGCTCGCCCTGCGCGACGACGTCGCGGACCTGGCGGCCGGCTGGCGGAGGCGGGGCTACGACCTCGGCTTCGGGGTCGGGATCTCGGCCGGTCATGCCACGGCCGGCCGAATCGGCTACGAGGGCCGCTACGACTACGCCGCGATCGGGAACGCCGTGATCATGGCGGCGCGGCTGAGCGGCCAGGCCGGCAACGGCCAGATCCTGCTCAGCCAGCGGGCCTATGCCGACCTCGAGAACGTCGTCGTCGTCGAACCGGTCGAGGGCCTCGTGCTCAAGGGCCTGAGCCATCCCGTGACGGCGTTCAATGCGCTCGAGCTGCGCCGGGCCGCGAGCGGGGACCTGGAGGAGGTCCGCGCCTGATCAGGCGGCGAAGCCGCCGGTCGAGGTCTCGCCGCTCATCAGGTCGAAGAGCGAGAGGTCCGGCGCGTCGAGCGTCTGGCGGGGTCGGCCGAGCAGGTAGCCCTGGCCGTTGTCGAAGCGCAGCTCGAGGACCACCTCGAGCAGCTCCTGGGTCTCGATCCCCTCGGCCACGATCGTCCGGTTCCGCTGGCGGGCCATCTCACCGAGGGCCCGCAGGACCGCCTCCGAGGGCTCGTGGCGGGCGCCGGCCCGGACGAGCGACAGGTCGATCTTGATGATGTCGAAGTCGACCTCGCTCAGGAGGCGGAGCCCGGCGTTGCCGGCACCGACGTCGTCGGCGGCGATCCGCACACCGTGGCGGCGCAGGATCGCCAGGCTGGCCCGCAGTCGGTCGAGGTCCTCGACGGCTTCCCGCTCCGTCAGCTCCACGACGAGCTGCGACGGGTCGATCCCGCTGTTCCGGGCGAGACTCAGCAGCTCGAGCGGGCTGAAGGCGTCGGACTCGAGGGTCCGCGGCGAGAGGTTAAGCGAGAGGTACGTGTCGGCCCCGAGCGGTCGGGCGCCGGCCAGTCCCGTCCGGGCGCTCGCGACGTCGATCTCGACCGTCCGGCGCGTCGCCTCCGCGGCGATGAACAGGCTCGACGTGCTCGGAAAGTCGGCATCGTCGGCGAGGCGGACGAGGCTCTCGTAGCCGATGACACGACCGCTCTTGAGCGAGTAGATCGGCTGGTACACGGCGGTCAGGCGGCCGCCCTCGGCGACGCGGGCGACCGCGGCGGTCAGCTCCGGGATCGCCCGGGTGTCGTCGGCCATGCCGTGGCTGTTCGGGTCGAAGACCTTGACGTCGGTCCGGCCGTGGCGCTTGCCCGAGTAGAGGGCCGCATCGGCGTGATGGATCAGCTGGTTCCGGTCGGCGCTCGGGTCGGGGAAGGCGGAGATCCCGATCGTGACCGAGAACGTCCCGCCGCGCCCGTGGTGGCCGCTCAGCGCGGCGGCGAGGATGTGGCGGCCGACGACCTCGGCGTCGGCGGCCGAGCAGCCCGGCAGGAGCAGGGCGAACTCGTCGCCACCGATCCGGTAGCCGCGGTCGGTGCGGCGCATGTTCGCCCGGATGATCTGGCTGACGGCCCGGAGGAGTTCGTCCCCCGCGGCGTGACCGCGCCGGTCGTTCGTCCGTTTGAGGTCGTCGACGTCGATGACCAGGAGTGCGAGCGACCACGCCTCGTCGCGCGCCTCGAGGACCTGGTCCTCGAGCTCCTCCTGGAACGCGCGGTGGTTCCCGAGGCCGGTCAGGGCGTCCCGGAGCGAATCCAGCCGCGCCCGGTCGAATGCCTCCTGGAGCCCCGCCCGCTCGCCTTCGAGCTGCGCCACGTGGCGGCCGACGGTCCGGTAGACGGCGATGAGCGCGACCCCGACGAGCACCCACAACGTCGCGAGCGCGGCGACGGCGACGGTCCCCGAACCGGCCTGGATCGCCGGACCGTGGACGGCGATGAGGGCCGATACGAACGTGTGGAGCGCGACGAAGCCGATCGCGACGTGCCGTCTGATGGCGCGCCCCGACGCTGACCCTCGCGTCTGTGCCGGCGATGCAGGCATCGGCCCTCTACGATCCCGGCGCGGGCCCCGACCCGCACTCGCCGAATCTCTACCGCACCGGACCGCACCGCTGCTGCGGTACGGAAGTACCCCACCGGGAGGCCCGGGCAGTGCCGGCCGGCTCGATCGAGCTCCGGCCGGGTCGAGTCAGACCGGCAGGCCGTCGATCGTGATCTCGGATCCGCTGCCGGACGCCGGGCCGAGATAGCTCCCGAGGCCCTCGTCGAGCGGCGTCAGGTCGCGGGGCAGCCGCTGCAGGAGCGGCCCGAGGTCGACGGTCGCCGGCTGGTTCACGAAGTCCACGGCGGCCGGCGTCAGCGGCGGTGTCGGCAGGAACTGGAGCGGCCAGGCGGCAAGCTTGAGGAGCGGCGTCGGGCCGGGCAGGATCGGGCGGCGGATCCCGGCGACCCGCAGCGCCCGGGCGACGATCGCGCGCATCGTCAGCGTCTCGGGTCCGCCCACCTCGAAGACCTCGCCGGCCGCCTCGGGCTGGACGATCGCGTCGGCGACGAGCCGGGCGACGTCGTCGATGAAGACCGGGGCCAGGAGCTGGCGCCCGCTGTTCGTCAGCGGCACGAAAGGCAGCCGCCGGGCGAATCCGAGGAACCGGTTCAGCGACACGTCCCGCGGCCCGAAGATCCAGGTCGGCCGGATGATCGTCCAGCCGAGCCCGCTGGCACGCACCGCCTGCTCGGCCCGCCACTTGGCGCGGAACCAGTGTCGCTTCGCGTCCGGAGCGGCGCCCGCCCCCGAGACGTAGACGACCCGCCCGACACCGGCCTGCCGGGCGGCAGCCACGAGGTGTTCGGTGCCGGCGGCATCGACCGCGTCGAACGTCAGGCCGCGATTCGGCTGCTCCATCGGCGAGTTCGGGAACGCGAGCGCGATGGCCAGGGCGTCCACGCCCTCGAGGGCGGGCGCGAGCGAGGCCGGCTCGGTGACGTCGGCCCGGCGGATCTCGATCGAGTCCGGCAGCGGCCCTCGAGCCGCCTCGCCGCTGCGGGACAGGACCACGACGCGATCGCCGCGGCGGTGGAGCTCGGCGGCGATCGCACTGCCGACGAAGCCGGTGCCGCCGGCGACGGCGACGGTCCGACCGGTCGGACCCTCGGCGGGAACGGCAAGGGCCGTCTCGACGATGAGGCGGCGATGGCGAAAGATCCGCGCGAGCTCGGCGCGGACGACGAGCCGGTGGATCACGTCGCCGAGGATCCCGAACGGCAGCGAGTACTCGATCGTGTCGGTCATCTGCGTCCCGCCGTCGACCGCCCGGAAGTCGTGGCGGTGGTTCCAGCGGCGGTACGGGCCGCGGAGCTGCGTGTCGCTGAAGCCGGTCGGCGGATCATAGGCGTCGATCCGCGTCCGCCAGCTCACGGGGATGCCGAGGATCGGCCGCAAGCGGTAGTCGATCTCGAGGCCCTTCCGCATGCGGCGGTCCGATGTGACGAACTCGAAGCGCATCGACGGAGGCGTGATCCGGGCGAGGTTGTCGGGCGTCGCGAAGAATGCGAACACTTCGTCGAGCGGGCGGGGAATGAACTGGGTGGCGACGAGCCGGTGGCTTGTCATGGGTCGGTACCCTCGGGTAGCCGGCGCCGCCGGGAGGGCGACGGCGCCGGCTTCGGTTGAGCGATCTCGCGGCTGGAAGGAACGCCTTGGTCAGGCGACCGCCTCGTCGCGAGCCGCCAGCCAGTTGGCGAGCGTCGGCAGGAGGCCGATGGCCGAGATGCCGACGAGGATGTAGATCGCACTCGAGATCACGTTGGTCTCACCGAACTCCGCGCCGGTAAGGGCCGCGACGAGATCGATCTGTGCGACGCCGACGAGCAGCCAGTTGAGGCCGCCGACGATGACGAGCAGGAGGAAGAGGGACTTGAGATAACGCACGGGCTTTGCTCCCTTGTCTTCGATGGTTCGACCAGGCCGCCGGCTCCCTGCCGGATCTGTTCAAGGTCTGTCCAGACTTTAGCCTGCCTGTCCCGGGCTTGTCAAGCCCCTGTATTGGTGTATGCTGCACAGACTATGTACAACATCAAACAGGCCGCCGCCCGGACCGGCCTCACGGTGCCGGTGCTCCGGGCGTGGGAGCGGCGCTACGGGATCGTCAGCCCGGCCCGCACGCCCTCGGGCTACCGCGTCTACGACGACGAGGCGATCGCCCGGGTGCAGGCGATGCGGCGGCTCGTCGATGCCGGCTGGGCCCCGAGCACCGCCGCGGCAGCGATCCTGGCCGGTACCGCGCCGGCCGAGCCGGACCCCGAACCGGCGGTCGCCGGCGTGCCCGTCGAGCCCTCCGAAAACGACGCGTTCGTGGAAGCGGCCGCCCGGCTCGATTCGGACGGTGTCGAGGCGATCCTCGACGAGATGTTCGCGCGCGGTTCGTTCGAGCGGATCGCCGACGACTACCTCATGCCGGCCGTCGTGGCGCTCGGTGACGCCTGGGCCCACGGCCGGATCGACGTCGCTGCGGAGCACCTCGCGAGCCACGCCGTCCTCCGCCGGCTCGCCGCGGCGTACCAGGCCGCCGGGCGGCCCAACTTCGATCCGGGCGGCGTGATCGTGGGACTGCCGCCCGGGTCGCGTCATGAGCTGGGTGCCCTTGCGTTCGGGGTCGCGGCCCGTCGGGCCGGCCTGCGCGTCCTCTACCTCGGGCCGGACCTGCCGATCGACGACTGGGTGGCCACGGCCGAGCGGGTCGGGGCACGGGCCGCGGTGATCGGATCGGTCACGGCCGCCGATCGTGGGCCGGCCCGGCGGGTCGCGCTCGCGCTGCGCGAAGCCCTGCCCGGGATCGTGGTCGCGTTCGGTGGCAAACACCCGCCGGGCCGCCCGCCGGCGAGCGACGGCAGCGGCGCGGACGGCGCCCCGGGTCCCTGGATCCGGCTCCCCGAACGGCTCGACGACGCGGTCCGCACGCTCGCCGCCGAGGTCGGTCCGGGCCCCACCGCCTGAGCGCCGGGACGTCCGCGGGGGACCTTCTCCGGGGTACCATTCCGGCGCGTCGGGCCCCACCGGGGCGCGATCGGTCGCCGGTCGGCCGTCATCGACCCCGGTCAGCAGCGGGAGGCGTCAGGCCGTGCGGCTACAGGACAAGGTCGCGATCATCACCGGGGCCGGCAGCGGCATGGGCCGGGTGGCCGCCCAGCTGTTCGCCGGTCAGGGCGCACGGGTCGTCGTCGCGGAGTTCGACGAGGCGGCAGGGGCGGAGACCATACGGCTCGTCGAGGACGCCGGCGGCACGGCCTCGTTCGTCCGAACCGACGTCGCCGACGAGGCCTCGGCCCGGGCGATGGTCGACCACGCCCTCGCGACGTACGGCCGCGTCGACGTCCTCTACAACAACGCCGGGGTCATGCCCGAGGCCGATCACTCGGTCGTCGACACCGACGTCGCGACCTGGGACCGGGTCATGGCCGTGAACGTCCGGGGCGTCTTCCTCGGCTGCAAGTACGCGATCCCGCCGATGGTCGAGCAGGGCTCGGGCTCGATCATCAACATCGCCTCGTTCGTGGCGCTCGTCGGCTGTTCGGTGCCGCAGGACGCGTACACCGCGTCGAAAGGCGCGCTCCTCGCCCTGACCCGGAGCCTGGCCGTGCAGTTCGGCCCGCAGGGGGTTCGGACGAACGCGATCTGCCCGGGCCCGGTCGAGACGCCGCTGCTCATGGACTGGCTCGTCAAGGACGAGGAGGCCAAGCGGATCCGGCTCGCCCGCAACCCGACCGGACGTTTCGGCAAACCCGAGGAGATCGTCAGCATGGCCATCTACCTCGCGTCCGACGAGTCCCGCTGGACGAACGGCGCATCGCTCGTCGTCGACGGCGGGATCACCGTGAACTACTTCTGATGACCGAGGCGACCCGCGAGACCCACGGAACCCCGAAGGCCGCCCCGGCCCAGCCGCCTGCGCCCCGCGGCCGCATCGCGATCGGCGTCGACGTCGGCGGCAGCGGCATCAAGGTCGGCGTCGTGGACGTCGACCGCGGCGAGCTCGTCTCGCCGCGTCTGCGCGTCGTGACCCCCGAGCCGTCCTCGCCGGCCAAGATCGTCCCGGCGATCGTGCGGACGGTCGCCCGCGCCGTGCGCGAGGCCGGCGAGGTCCCGGGCGATGCGCCCGTCGGGGTCGGCGTGCCGTCGGTCGTCATCGACGGCGTCACGAAGTCGGCGGCCAACATCGATGCGGGCTGGGTCGACTTCGACGCCGGCCGGGCGCTCGGGGCCGCGCTCAAGCGGCAGGTCCTCGTCATCAACGACGCCGACGCCGCCGGGCTCGCCGAGATGCGGTTCGGGGCGGGCGCGGGCCAGTCGGGCGTCGTCTTCGTGCTGACCCTCGGGACCGGCGTGGGCTCGGGACTGTTCAACGACGGCGTCCTCGTCCCGAACACCGAGCTCGGACACATGGAGATCCGCGGGCGCGACGCGGAGCGGCGCTCCGCCGCCGCCGCTCGAACGCGGCGCGGTCTCTCCTGGAAGGCCTGGGCGGAGGACCTCGACGAGCACCTCCAGGCGATCGACAAGCTCTTCTCGCCCAAGCTCATCATCCTCGGCGGCGGCGTCAGCAAGAACCCCGACAAGTTCATCCCCCGTCTGACGGCACGGCCCCGGATCGTCCCGGCGAAGCTGCGCAACGACGCCGGCATCGTCGGCGCCGCGATGGCCGCCGCCGAGGCCCACGCGACCCGACCCTGACGGCGGCGCTGCGTCCGCCACACGACGCCACAGGCCTTCGCGCCTCACCGTCGCGCCCGGATAATGGGCCGCCATGGTCGACTTCCAGCTCCCGGCCTTCGAGCTGCACCTGACGGAGCAGCTCGCCTTCATCCTGGGCCTTGGGGCGGCCGTGGGGGCGGCCCTCGTCGGCGGCGCCATCGCCGTCCGCCTGCGCCAGCCGGCGATCGTCGGCTACCTCCTCGCCGGCGTGGCGATCGGGCCGTTCACGCCCGGATTCGTCGGTGACGTCGACCAGATCTCGGTCCTCGCCGACGTCGGGATCGTGCTCCTGCTGTTCGCGCTCGGCGTGGAGTTCTCGATCCGCGAGTTGCGCGACGTCCGCCAGGTGGCGTTGCCCGGCGGCGTCCTGCAGATCGCGCTGATCCTCGCCGCGGGGGCGGCCGTCGCGCTCGGCCTGGGCTTCGGCTTCGGCGAGGCGTTCGTCGTCGGCGCCTGCCTGTCGATCTCCTCGACGCTCGTCGTGATCAAGTCGCTCATCGACCGGGGCGAGCTCGACAGCCTCCACGGCCGAGCCGCCGTCGGCTGGTCGATCGTCCAGGACGTCGCGACGATCATGTTCATCGTCGCCCTGCCGACGCTCGCCGAGGGCGGCGACGTGATCGTGCCGTTCGCCCTCGCGATCGCCAAGGCCGTCGTCTTCCTCGTGCTTGCCTACGCGTTCGGGACTCGACTCCTGCCCTGGCTCTTCCGGATCGTCTCGGGGCTCGGCTCGAACGAGCTGTTCCTGCTGACGGTCGTGGCGACGGCGCTGCTCACCGCCTTCGTGTCGTCGGCCGTGTTCGGCCTGTCGCTCGCGCTGGGGGCGTTCGTCGGCGGGATCGTCGTCTCCGAATCGGACCTGTCGGCCCAGGCTGCCGCCGAGGTGATCCCGTTCCGCGACCTCTTCGCGGTGCTCTTCTTCGTCTCCGTGGGGATGCTCGTCGATCCGGGCGCACTCCTCGATAACGCGCTGCTCATCGCGGTCCTCGTGTTCATCGCGGTCTTCGGCAAGGGCGCGGTCATCGCCTTCCTCGGGCGCCTGTTCCACCTGCCGGTTCGCTCGGCGCTCCTGCTCGGTGGATCGATGGCCCAGGTCGGCGAGTTCAGCTTCATCCTGGCCGAGGAATCGCTCGGCCTCGAGCTCATCGACCGCGACGTCTACAACCTGATCCTCGGGACGGCCGTCGTGTCGATCCTGCTGACGCCGGCCGCCCGGCGGCTGGCCATGATGCTCGCGCTCGCCGTCGAGGCCCGGACCGACCGGGCGTTGGGCGGCACGGGAGCCGTCGGGCCGCCGCCCCTCCAGCCGCCCACCGAGGGCGCCGCCCCGACCTCGCGGACGGAGCTGGCCTTCGACGCCGAAGACGCCGAGCTGCGCTCCACGATCGTCGTGCTCGGCGGCGGTCGCGTGGGCCGCGTCGTCGTCCGGGCGGTCCGGATGCGGGGATTCCGATGCGTCGTCGTCGACCGCGACAGCCGGCGCCTCGAGGAGATGAAGAAGCTCGGGGCGGCCACGATCTTCGGGGATGCGGCGAACCCGTACATCCTCCAGCGGGCCGGCCTCGACCGGGCCCGGGTCATGATCGTGGCGATCGGCGACCCGCTCACCGCGCGGCTCTGCGCGGACCGGGCCCGGAAGCTCAACCCGAAGGTGACGATCGCCGCCCGGGCCCGCGGCCGGCGCGAGATCTCCGAGCTGCGGCGCCACGGGGCGGGCAGAGTCGCGGACCCGGACGCGGAGGCCGCGTTCGAGCTGGCCCGCCACGCGCTCCAGCGGATGGGCATCTCCGGGCCGGAGCTCGTCGGCATCGTGACCGGCCTCCGCCGCGACGTCTACGGCCGCTGATCGGCGGCGCTCTCGGGGCCGCGCGGCGCATCGGCGTATCATCGCGGCCAACGACAGCCTCGGCCCCGCGGCCATCAACGAGGAACCCCCGATGACGACCGAAGAGCGGACTTCCGCCCCCCAGAACGTCGCGCCCGGCGCCGTGAAGATGGTGATCGGCGGTGAACAGGTCGACGCCGCCGAGGGCCGGACGTTCGAGATCGTCAACCCCGCCACCGGGCAGGTCATCGCGACCGCCCCGCTCGGTGGGCGCGAAGACGTCGACCGAGCCGTCGCTGCGGCGCGCACCGCCTTCGACGACCGCAAGGGCTGGGCAAACTGGGCCGCCGGCAAGCGCGGCCGCTCGCTCTCGAAGCTCGCCGCGCTCATCAAGCAGCGCAGCGAGGAGCTCGCCCAGCTCGAGACGGCGAACGTCGGCAAGCCGATCACCGCGTCGCGCGGCGAGGTCGTCGGGGCGAGCCTCGTCTTCGACTACTACGCCGGCGCGGCGAACAAGATCTTCGGCCAGACGATCCCGGTCTCGAAGCCTGGGATCGACATGACGCTGCGCGAACCGATCGGCGTCGTCGGGCTCATCGTGCCCTGGAACTTCCCGATCTACATGGCATCGTGGAAGGTCGCTC
>DASTVH010000384.1:0-14852 GCA_035759195.1 Candidatus Limnocylindrales bacterium | reverse complement strand
CGCCGACGCGCTCGTGATCCTCGGGCTGCCGGCCCGGGCGCTGATGGCGAAGTTCGTCGCGCCCGGCTGGACCGCGAGGTACGCCCGGTCGAAGTAGTACTGGCGGGTCTTCGTGTCGGCCAGGCGGTTCGTCGCGGTCAGAGCGACCATGACGTGGACGGCTCGCCCCGCCGGATCGACGACGTAGCGCGTCTCCGAGGTGAGGGTCAGGTCGGGGACCGCGGCGAGGGCCGGGGCGGCGGTCGCCGGGACGAGGCCGGCCATGGCGACGAGCGCGGCGAGGAGCAGCGATCGGGCGAGGTGCGCCGACGCGGCCGCCGGTCGGCGGGAGCGGCTCATCGACGGGCGGGCCCGGCGGCCTCGAGCGATCCCGGGTCGGCCGCGACGGCGGCGTTACCGGCCGGGACCACGGCGTCACCGGCCGGGACCACGGCGCTCGGCACGGGGCCACCGCCGACCGCTCCGGATCCCGGTTCGTCCGGATCGAGGAGCTCGCCCATCCGGGCGGCGTAGCGCTCGATCAGGTGCGCGCCGCGGCTCGGCCGGTCGCCCTCGTCGGGAATCCGGCCGCCGATCCAGATCCACGCGGCCGACTCCTCGAGGAGGCGGTCGCTGAGCGCGAGCGACCGGGCGAGGGCGAGGCCCAGCTCATCGCGGTCGAGCGTCCGGACCGGCAGCTCCGAGGCGAGGATCGGCCGCTCGTCCTCGGCGAGCGAGAACTTCGCGAACGGGAACTCGTCGTTCCAGCGGAGCAGCCTGCGGTACGACTTGCGGAACGCGTCGCCGATCGGTGGCGCGTAGTGGACCCAGCAGATCAGGGCGAGCTGCGGGTCGAGAATGAGCGTGATCGGCAGGTCGAAGCGGCGCCGGCCGTCGAGGCGGAGGTCCCACGACGTGACGCCGTCCCGATCGGCGCGGGCCTGCGCCGCGACGCCCAGCTCGGCGAGCCAGCGCTCGACGTCGGCCGGACGCACGATCGACGCATCGGCTGATGGCATGGCGGGCAGTCTAGCCCGGACGCGCCAAGCAAGCGGTCGACGACCTCCGTCCGGGATCCGGGCCGTGGCGTCGGCGCCTCGGCGATCCGGACAGGCCCGGCGTCACGGGGTTCGTGGCCGGCAGCCCCGGTCAGGCGTCCGCCGTCGAGCCCGCTCGGCGCCGTCCGCCCGACGCGACCTGGCCGATCGATGCCTCCGCGTCGCCACTCTCGCCGCCATCGGAACGGGCTGCGGCGGGTTCGGCCGACGCCGCGGGCACTCCCCGGCCCGGCTTTGCGGCCCGGTCGCCGCGGGCCTCGACCGAGGCGCCGTTGCGGATCACCCGGGTCCGGAAGTCGCTCGTCCGGACGCCGCCGGCGACCTTCACGTTGCGCCCGATCCGGACGCCGCGCGGGATGATCGCCCGTTTGCCGACGACGGTGATGCCCGTGTTCAGACGGCCGGGCTCCTGGCGGTTGGGGGTGTCGAAGTCGGGGCCCTCACCGACGATCGCGCCCTGGCCGACGACGACCTCCTTGTCGAGGATCGCCCGGTCGACGACGGCCCCGGATCGGACGACGCAGTCGAACATCACGATCGAGTCGCGGACGACCGCGCCGACGTCGACGCGCACGCCCGGCGAGAGGACCGAGTTCACGACGGTGCCGTTGATCATGCATCCGTGCGAGACCAGGCTCCGGTGGACCTGGGCGGTGGAGCCGATCTTCGCGGGCGCCCGCTCCTCGGATCGGGTGTGGATCACCCAGTCCTTCTCGTAGAGGTCGAGGTCGGCCCGCTCGTCGAGGAGGGCGAGATTCGCCTCCCAGTACGACTGGATCGTGCCGACGTCCTGCCAGTAGCCCTCGAAGCGGTAGCCGAAGACCCGGGCACCTGCCTCGAGCATCGCCGGGATCACGTGTCGCCCGAAGTCGATCCGGTCGTCCCCGAGCCAGCGCCGCAGCGCCTTCTTGCTGAAGACGTAGACGCCCATCGACGCCAGGTCGCTCTTGGGCTGCTTCGGCTTCTCCTGCCAGTCGACGACCCGGTCGTTCTCGTCGAGGGCGAGCACGCCCATCCGCGTCGCGTCGGAGAGGGGGACGTGGCGGACGGCGATCGTCACGTCGGCCCGCCTGCGGCGATGGGCCGCGAGGAACGGCTGGTAGTCCATCTTGTAGATGTGGTCGCCCGCCAGGATCAGGACCGTGTCGGCCGACGAGTCGTGCTCGATGACGTTGATGTTCTGGAGGACCGCGTCGGCCGTGCCGCGGTACCACTCGGCGACCCGCCCGCGGGCGATGTACGGCTGGAGCATCTTGACCCCGCCCCGGTTGCGGTCGAGATCCCACGGCCGCCCCAGGCCGATGTGGTCGTTCAGCGAACGGGGGTTGTACTGGGTCAGGACCACGACGTCGTGGACGTCCGAGTTGACGCAGTTCGAGAGCGTGAAGTCGATGATCCGGTACTTGCCACCGAACGGGACCGCCGGCTTCGCCCGAACGCTCGAGAGGATCGACAGGCGTTCACCCTCACCGCCGGCGAGGATCACGGCCATCGTCCGCTTCATCGATCGATGCTAGCACGGGGTCCTTTCCCGGCACCTCAACGGGCCGGGCCGCGCAGGACTCGACTTCGGGTCGTCTCGCGCTAGATGAACAGCCGCGGGTTCTTCCAGGTCCCGTTGTATTCGACCATCCAGTGGAGATGACAGCCGGTCGAGTTGCCGGTGTTGCCCTCGTAGCCGATGACCTGGCCGGTCTGGACGGCCGCACCCGCCCGGATGCCGTCCGGCGCGAGCGGCTTCATGTGCGCGTACCAGGTCTGGAGGTTCTGGGAGTGGACGATGATGACGATCCAGGCCGGGTCCGCGCCGTCGGCATAGTTCCAGCCCACGTACCCGATGCGCCCGTCGCCGGCGGCCTTGATCGGGGCCCCGCAGCCGCTCGGGGCGACGATGTCGATGCCGTTGTGGAAGTGCTCGCAGCCGTAGCCGGGACCGTAGCCCGGATACGAGCTGCAGCCGAACTCGCCACTGATCTTGCCGCTCAGCGGCCACTGCAGCGAGCCGTTGAACTTCGAGGGGATGTTGCCGGCCGCGAACTGCTTCGCGACGAGGTCGTCGATCCGCTTCGCGAGCGCGTTCTGGGCCGCGGCGTTCGAGGCGATCGCCCTCGCGAGGTCCTTCTTGTTCCTGGCGAGCTGGGCGTACGCGGCCTTCTGGGTCGCGAGCGCCCGGGCCGTCTCCTTCTCGAGCTCCTTGAGCCGCGCCTGGGCGACCTTGAGCTCCTCGAGCTGGCGGTCGAGCTCGGCCTTCTGCCTGGCGGTCTCGACGCGGAGCGTCTCGGTCTGGCCGCGGGTCGCATCGACCATGGCGTGGATCGCGACCAGCTCCTTCTGCTGGGCGACGATCTGCTCGGCGAGCTCCCGATCCTGTTCGGCGAAGTCGTTGATGTAGCCGACCTCGGAGATGACGTCGGTGAACGTGCCGCCGGCGAGGAACGTCTCGAGGAGCGTCGTCCGATCGGTCGAATAGGCCTCCCGGATCCGCTCGGCCAGCTGGGCTTTTCGGTCACCGAGCTCGGAGCGCTTGCGGGCCTCCTCCTTCACGAGGTTGGCCAGCTGGTTGTCGAGGAGCTGGAGGCGGGCAACGAGGGCGAAGTACTGCTTCTTGACCGCCTCGATCTTGACGACCATCGCGTCGATCGACTTGCGGACCGCGACAAGGTCGGCGTTGATGTTCGCGAGTTCGCGTTTCGTCGAGGCGATCTGGCTGCCGAGATTCGCCTGCATCGCGTTGATCTCGGCGACGGCCGCCTTCTGGGCCCTGATCTGCTTGTCGAGCGCGGCCTGCTTCGCCTTGGCGTCGGCCAGTTCGTCGCCCGCTACCGGCGCGACGGGCGCGGCCGGCGAGCCCAGGGCTCCGAACAGGAGCGGGACCAGGAGGACGAACGAGAGGCGCCGGACCCGACGGCGGGGCTTCGGCGTCCGAGACCCCGACCAGCCTTCGGTCGGCAGGGAGTGGCGCTTCACGGGGGCGTCGTCATCGTGCGAGCAGGACTCCGTTTCGTCGCGCTGCGCTTCAGGCGGGGCGCGGGAGGCGGGGTGAGCCCGCCGGTGATCTCGCCGCCCCGAAATGGGCACGCTCTCAGGACGACACCGGCTTGTCCGGCATCATACCTCGGGTGGTCCAATCTATCTCAGAAGCATGTCAGACGGACCCGTACGATGGTCCTGCCGACCACCCCGGACCCCACCGCTCCGCACACCGCACCGGCCGGATCGCCGCGACTCCGCGGGCCGAGTGATATGCCGCTGCAAGGTTTGCCGGACCGGGCGGCCCGGCCCGCGCCGCGGGCGGCCGCAGCCGGCGGCCGGAGTCTCAGGGGCGGACGAAGATCCCCCAGATCGCCCCGAAGATCAGGAACGGACCGTACGGCACGTACGACTTCAGCGTCACGCGCCGCGTCACGAGCAGGACGGCGAGGACGAGCCCGGCCGCGAAGAGGCCCGACACGAGGCCGGTGAAGGCCCGGATTGCGCCCTCCATGAGCCCCACGCCCGCGAGCAGCTTGACGTCGCCGAGCCCGAACGCCCCGGCGCCGAACGGAATCGAGGCGACGTACAGGACCGCCGGCACGAGGACCGCGACAGCGATCGCAGGCAACAGCTCGCCGCCGACGAGCGGGTTCCGGCCGCTCACCGCGTAGGCGAGCGCGACCGGGATGACCGGGAGCGTCAGGACGTTCGGCAGGAGACGCTGATCGAGGTCGGTCGCCAGCCCGACGACGAGCGTCGCGAACCAGGCCGAGAAGACGGCCATCGCGAGCGGGTCGCCGCCGAACCGGGCCGGCACGAGGCCGAACGCAAAGGCCCCGACCGCGGCGCAGACCGCCGTCCGCCAGCCGATCGATCGGCCGGCCGGGCTCTCGTCCTCCTCGTGCTCCGGCCAGCGGGTCGCGAGCCGATCGGCCGCGAAGCCGAGCACGAGCCCAGCGACGGCGAACGCGGCGACGAGCGGCGTCACGGCCCGGCTCGGCCCGGTCCGATCGGCGCGCCGCCGGTCGCTGCGACCGCGTCCCCGGTCGCTACGACCGCGCCCCCGCGAGCGCCAGCTCGACCAGCGTCGCGTGGGCCACGCCGGTCGCCCCGCGCGGCGCGTACGGCATCGCCTTGCGGAAGTACGCCGTCCCCCCGATGTCGAGGTGGGCCCACGGGACGGTTGCGAACTCGCGCAGGAAGAGGCCGCTCTTCACGAGCGAGCCCTCGGCCGATCCGGCGTTCTGGAGGTCCCCGTACCAGCTCTCCATCTCGCTGACGTAATCGTCGACGAGCGGCATCTGCCAGTACCGCTCGGCCGCGCGGGCGCCGGCCGCGGCGACCTGGTCGTACCACTCCTGGGGCGTCCCGAACGCCCCGGTCACGAGGTGGCCGAGCGCCCGCCCGACCGCCCCGGTCAGCGTCGCGACGTCCACGAGGTGGGTCGCCCCGAGCTGCTCGGCATAGGTCATCGCGTCGCCGAGGATCAGGCGGCCCTCGGCGTCGGTGTTCGTGATGTCGACGAACTTGCCGTTGAGGGCCTTGACGATGTCGCCGGGCCTGGTCGAATGCGACCCGGGCATGTTCTCGACCGCCGGCGCCACCGCGAGGAGCGGCGTACCCGGGGCGAGCCGGGCGACGGTGCCGATGGCCGCGATCACCGTGCAGGCACCGGTCTTGTCCATCTTCATCTCTTCCATCCGGTCGGACGGCTTGATGCTGATGCCGCCGGAGTCGAAGCAGACGCCCTTGCCGATGATCGCGAGATGCCGGTCGAGTGCGTCCTTCTCGCCTTCGCCGCCGGAGCGCATGACGATCATCCGGGGCGGGTTGTCGCTGCCCTGGCCGACGGCGAGGAACATGCCCATCCCGAGCTCGCGGGCGCGGTCCGGTTCGATGACGTCGATCCACAGGCCGTGCCGCTCGGCGACGGCGCGCGCCTCGTCGGCGAGGACCTCGGGGGTGATGTCGTTCGCGGCGCGGTTGGCGAGGGAGCGGGCGTGGTTCGCACCCTCCCCGATGACGATCCCTCGCTCCGCGGCCTTCGTCAGCGTCTCCGTGTCGGCGCCGGCGGCGACGAGGATCAGCTCGTCGAGGGCCGGCGGCGCGGTCTTGACGTCATCGAGGTAGAGGCTCTTGGGCTCGAATCCACCCTCGACGACGCCACGGGCAACGAGCTCGGCGACCGCCTCGGCGCCGCCCTCGAGCACGTCGGCGAGCGGTGACAGCCACACGGCGAGCGAACGAACGGCCCGGCCGCCGAGGCGGTGCTCGATGGCCGCCCCGACACGGAGCACGATCTCGCGATCCAGCTCGGCGGCGTCGCCGGCGCTGAGCGTGAGGACTCGGGCGGCCCCGATCTCGCCGGCCGCGGCGATCGAGGAGGTGTACCGCTTCGGGCGCAGCTCGCCGAACTCGGCCAGGGCCCGGAGCTCGCCGTCGGTCCGCCGGTCGAGCTCCCCGAGCGGCCCGTCGAACGACGGCTCGCCGACGATCGGGATGGCAAGGACGTCGGCCTGGACGTCCCACGGCTGGTCGGTGACGACGCGCAGCTGCACGAGCGGACTACCTCCACGGGATCGACGGAGCGCCGGTTCGGGCGCCGATGGGTGAGTGGCTCGCAGTGTACCGTCGGGCCGGGAACCCCACGACATCGAGCGGACGGTCCTGTCCTGGCCGCGCCACCTCTGTCAGGGAGCCTCGCCGGCGGCGGCGTCCAGTCCAAGCTCACCGATGGCTCCGTCGAGCTCGCCGCGCGCCTCCTCGATCGCGATGACCGTGCCGTTGAGGCTCTCCCGGGCGATGTCGAGCAGGATGATCACGAGGGCCCGGGTATCCTCCGGGAGCCGCTCGCGAGCCTCGGTCTCGGCCGCGAATGCCGCCCGGACCTCGTCGGTGACGCGCCCGTTGGCATCGAGGATCGACTGGTAGAGGGTCCGAAGGGCCGCGTCGTAGTCGGCGTTGAGATCGAGCCAGGTCGTCAGCGTGGCGACGTCGACGGTCGCGGAGAGGTCGTCGCGGAGGCCGCGGGCCCGCTCGAGCAGCGCGTCGGACTCGTCGAGCTTCGCGAGCGCCTCCTCGTAGCGGCCGGCCCGGCCGTCGGCGGCCGCGGCGGCCGTGTTCGTGTCGTGGTCGGTCAGCAGGACCGACACGTTCGTGGCCGCGAGCGAGCTCGATGCGAGCCGCGACCAGGCAGGTGCGATCTGGTCGGTGGATTCGAGCGCCGCGCCGACGAGCGCGTGGCGTCGACGGATCTCCGGCGACAGCGTCAGCTCCGCTCCCGGCCCGATGATCGGCAGTGCGGCGAGGCGATCCTCCAGGTCGTTCGCCCGGAGCTGAATCGCCAGGGCGAGGCGCTCGCCCTCGGCGACCCGCTCGTCGAGCGCCTGGGTGTCCATCGCGATCAGGGCAGTCAGGGCGCCCCGCCCGAGGTCGCTGAGGCGCCGCAGGTCCGCGGAGAGGGCGGGAAGCTCGGCCTCGAGCGCCGCGAGCGCCGGCTCCATCGCCGCGTCACCCGCGTACGTCAACTCGGCGCGGGCCGGCGTGCCGGGCTGGTGGGCCATGCCGGTGACGATGCCGGCGGCCCCGAGCGAGATGACGATCGCGACGAGGAGCCACGCGATGGCGAGCGCGGCACGACCGACGGGCCCCTTCATCGCGCGGCATCGTAGCATCGCGTTGATGGCCCACCCGCCCGAGCCTCCGTCCGAGTCGCGGCCGCCGCGGCCGCGTCAGCTGCCGCCGTCTGCGTTGCCGCCCGCCACGTTGCCGCCCGCCACCCGCCGGCTCGTCGAGCGGATGCCGAAGGCCGAGCTCCACCTCCACCTCGACGGCTCGCTGCGGATCGACACCGCGCTGGAGCTTGCGCGGACACGGAACGTCGATGCGCCGCGGACATGGGACGCGATGTTCGCCGCCCTCGTTGCCCCGATGCCCTGTCGCGATCAGGCCGAGCTCCTGCGTGCCTTCGACCTGCCGATCGCTCTCATGCAGGACGCCGAGGCGCTAGAACGGATCGCCGCCGAGCTCGTCGAAACGAAGGCCGCCGACAACGTTCGCTACCTCGAGATCCGCTGGGGGCCGCTGCTCCACGTCCACCGCGGCCTGGCCCTTGCCGATGGGATCGCCGCCGTTTGTCGCGGCGCCCGTCTGGCGGCCGAGCGGGCCGGCGTCACCGTCCGGCTGATCTGCACCGCGCTGCGCTCGCACGACCCCGACGCCAACGCGACGCTGGCCCGGACGGCCGCCGTGTTCCTCGACGACGGCCTCACCGGGTTCGACCTGGCCGGGCCCGAAGAGGCCTTCCCGGACCCGGCCCGCCATCAGGGCGCGTTCGACGTGGCCCGCGATGCCGGCCTGCGGATCACGCTGCACGCCGGCGAGTGGGGCGGCGCCGCACAGGTTCGCCGGGCGCTGGCAATGGCACCCGAACGGATCGCCCATGGACCGGGCGCGATCGACGACGCCGAGCTGCGTGCGGATCTCACCGCCCGAGGCGTCGCGCTCGATCTCTGTCCCACCTCGAACGTCCAGGCCGGCATCGTTCCCTCGCTGGCCGAACACCCGCTCGCCCGACTCCATCGGAGCGGCGTGCCGGTGACGCTCTCGACCGACGACACGACCGTGTCCGACATCAGCCTCTCCGAGGAGTACGTCCGGGCGGTGGAGCACATCGGCCTGAGCCTGCCCGAGCTGTGGACGATCGATCGGCGCGCGCTCGACGTCGCGTTCGCCGACGCGCCGACGCTGGACCGGCTGCGCGCCGAATTCGACGGCTGGGCGGCCGGCATCCCCGAGCTGGCCTGAGCGGCGCCCAGGGCGCGGCCTGGGTCAGGCTCGCCGCCGCACGGCCGTTCATCCGATCTCGAACGTCCGCCGGATTCACTCCGGTTCTCGCCTGCCGATTTCGGAGTCCGAAGTCGTGCGCGCCGGGGGCGGGGACGGCCGTCGGAGGGAGGGCAACCTGGGCGGGAGCCGACGTGGGCCTTCGGACGAGCCGAGTCTGCCGGCCGGAGGCGTCCGGACGGGCGGTACGCGGCACTCCCCGGGACCGTGGCCATCGCCCGGCCGCGGCGGTCGCCCGGGCGATAGCCCCCGTCACCCCGTCGTCCGATTTCGGAGTCCGAAGTCGCCACGACGGATGGGGGGTGGTTTCCGGCGACGTGCGATATCGGACGAGTTTGAACGCCCAGGCACGTCCCGGGGCCCTGCCGCCCGGCGACCTAGACTTGGCGCCTGATGGACGACCCTGCGGAGCAACTCGTGCGCCCGGCGACCGCCGATGAGCGCTCGGACCTCGCGGCAATGCACGCCGCGAACCGCGCCGCCTGGGACGAGGCAGCGGAGCGATACGAGCGCTGGCTGCCGGAGGCGATCGAGCTGATCCGCTCCGGCGGCACGAACCTGCTTCCGCCGGAGCTCGAGGCGATCGGCGACCTGCACGGCCGCTGCCGGAGGGCCATCCACCTCCAGTGCGCCGGCGGCCGGGACACCCTGTCGCTCTGGAACCTGGGCGCCGACGAGGTCGTCGGCGTGGACTTCAGCCCGCGGATGCTCGAGCTCGCGCGGCGCCTCGCGGAAGCGGTCGGGGCGCCGGCCAGCTGGATCGAGGCCGACGTCCTCGAGACGCCCCACGAGCTCGACGGGACGGCGGACCTGCTCTACACCGGCCGGGGCTCGCTCGTGTGGCTCCAGGACCTCGACCCGTGGGCGGCGGTGCTTCGCCGCCTCCTGACGGCGGACGGTCGCCTCGTCCTGTACGAGGGCCACCCGGTCGAGTGGCTCTTCGACGTCGGCGAGGACGGCCGCTGGTTCGCGACCGACTACGACTACTTCGCCGGCCCCGAGGCATCGAAGGGCTGGGCGCCCGAGTACATCGACCGCCTCTCGATCCCGGAGCCCGATCAGGCCTGGAAGTTCGCCCGGTCCTGGACGCTCGGCGAGATCGTCACGGCCGTCGCGTCGGCCGGGCTGCGGATCGAGCGACTCGTCGAGCACCCGACCGACTGGTGGGGCGGCCACGGCGACGTCCGCCCGGAGGAGCGCGATCGGATCCCGCTGTCGTTCACGCTCGTCGCCCGCCGCGACTGACGCGGGCGGTCAGATCGTCGCGAGCCACGCATCGGCCTCGTCCGAGCTTCGGAACCGGACCCGGCGGAGATGCCGGTAGGCGGGCGCGGCGAACAGCGCGGTGAGGTCTCGGCGCCGCCGGCGGTGCGTCGTCACGACCCACCAGGCGAGCGAGTCCCGACCGATCAACCGGCTCCAGTGTTCGCGGTTCGTGCCCCACAGCGACTCGCGCCGCCATGCCCGCCGCACGGCACGTCGGAGGACCCGCCAGAGGCACGTCCGCAACGGCAGGTCGAGCCAGACGATCGTGTCGGCGTGGGCGGCGGCCATCGAGCCGTAGTTGCCGTCGCACACCCAGCCGTCGAGGCCCTTGAGGAGTGCGACCACGCGTTCCTCGAACTCGGCGCGATCGGGCTGCTGCCAGTTCGGCTCCCAGAAGTGGGCATCGAGCTCCACGTGGCGCACCCGGAGCCGTTCCGCGAGACGCAGCGAGAACGTCGTCTTGCCGGAGCCGCTCGTCCCGACCACGGCGACCCGCCTCGGCCGCGGCGAGGTCATCCTGCGAGGCGTTCGAGGGCGGCGGCCAGACCGTCCGCGTCCGCCGCGACCTCGGTCGGGCGCTCGATCGCCGGCAGGGCGTCGAGCTGGGCGGCCGTCGTCACGCCGGTCAGCATCAGGACGCTGCGCGCCCCGACGGCCCGCGCGGCGGCGAGGTCCGTCAGGAGCCCGTCGCCGACCATGATCGCGTCGCGCGCCTCGCGGCCGACCGCCCGCGCGGCCTCCTCGAGCAGGTACGGAGCGGGTTTGCCGATCGACACCGGGCTGATGCCCGTCGTCGTCTCGACCGCGGCGACGATGCTCCCCGCACCGGGGCGGAGGCCGCGCTCGGTCGGGTAGATCGGGTCGCGGTTCGTTGCGATGAAGCGAGCCCCGGCGCGGATGCAGTCGGCCGCGACGACGAGGCGAAGGTAGGTCAGCTGCGGATCGAGCCCGACGACGACCGCGTCGGGTGCGTTCGCGGCGGCCCACGATTCGATCCCCTCCTGGGCGGTCCGCGTCGCGGCGTGGGCCGCGGTCGTCACGTCGAGCCCGGCATCGCGCAGCTCCCGCTCGAGCCCGCCGGCCCCGAGGGCCAGCACCCGCCGAACGCCCGGCTCGTGATCGCGCAGGTACAGCGCCGTCGCCCGAGCGGACGAGACGATGCGATCGGGGTCGGCCGGCGCGCCCATATCGGTGAGGCGGGTCACGTATTCGGCCCGATACCACATCGAGTTGTTCGTGACGTAGACGACGTCGTCGCCCCGGGCGGCGCGGTCGGCGAGCACCGCGGCGACCCCGGGCACAGGCGCCGCGCCGCGATAGACGACGCCGTCGAGATCGACGAGCAGCAGGAGCGGGGAGGACATCCCCGAATCGTAGAGCCTGCTGCCCGACGGCAGCGGGGACGGGCGAACGGCTACGCTTGCCGGGTGCCTGCGCGACGAAACCCGATCCTCGGCTGCATCGCCTACGATCCGACGGGCGCGGCCGAGCTCGCGTCGGCGCCACGATGACCCGGCCCGTCTCACGGCGCGACCCGCTCGAGGGCGTCACCCAGCTCCTCGTCGACGGCACGAATCTCCTCCACGCCCTCACCCGCGGCCCCGAGCGGCAGCCGCCCGCCGCGCTCATCGGCCGGCTGCGCGGCGCGGTCCCGCCCGAGACGAAGATCGTCCTCGTCTTCGACGGCCCGCCGGAACGCGGCGTCCGCGGCGAGCGGATCGCCGGCGGCGTCACCGTCCACTACGGCGGCCGTCATTCGGGCGACACGATCCTCGTGACGCTCGTCGAGGACGCCACGATGGGCGCCCGGAACCCCGCCCAGGCGGCCGACGCGATCCTCGTCGTCACCGACGATCGGGACCTCCGCCAGGCGCTCCGCCGGCGCGGCGCCCGGACCGCCGGCGCCCAGTGGCTGATCGGCCGGATCGAGCGGCCCCGCCTGGCATCGCCTTCCGTCGGCAACCCGCGGCCGCCCCGCCCACCGCGCGTCCCCCAGCCGCAACCCGGCGAGGAGACCGAGGAGTCGCTCCAGCCGCGCTGGAGTCCGGGTCGGGGCGCCACGACGAAGCGCGGCAACCCCCGCCGCCAGCCGAAGACCGCGCGGGGCCGTGAACCGGGGTCGGGCCGGCCGGGGCCGTGAACCGGGGTCGGGCCGGCCCGGGCAGTAGGAGGGTCCGCGGCCACGACCGGAGGGGTCGCGCGACCACGAACGGAGGGATGCCCGGCTAGAATGCCGGCGTGACCCTCATCGACCAGATCGAGAAGCTCTGGAACGACGTCCTCGGCTTCCTCTCGACGATCATCATCCCCGACTGGTCGGCCGTCGTCGGGCTGTTGCCGCTGCTCATCGTGCTCGGCCTGGTCGGGCCCCTGGCGACGATCGCGATCCTCGCCTGGCTCGGTTACGGGATCACGCGGCCGCGGACCGTCGTGAAATACGATGAGGGCACCCGCATCGCGCCGCTCGATCACCTCGGCCGGCCGATCATCCCCGCCGGCGAGCCGTACTGCCCGAACGACGGCCTGATCTACGCCTCGGGCACGACCCGTTGCGACCGCGACGGGGCGGAGCTCTCGATCCGCTGCCCGAAGTGCGCGGTTGTCCAGAGCGCGGGCGTGGGAACCTGCGCCAACTGCGGACTCGTCCTGAAGATCGAGCCGCGGGCGATGATCGTCGCCGCGGACCGGCCGCCACCCGGCGGTGCCGCGGTCGCCTGACCGGCGATTCGCCCGAACGATCGCAGATCCGAGGACTGAGCCATGGCCGAGATCTCGCAGCTCCTGTTCCCGATCGCGGGCATCCTCGTCGCGCTCGGCTTCGCGGCCCACGTCGGCCATGCGGTCATGCTCGCGAACGGCCGGCGGGCGCTCTCGTCCCTGGTCCCGAACCCGAACCGCCAGCCCGCCTGGGCCGGCGTCGTCACCGGCTCGTTCGCCTCAGCCCGGGCTTCGGCCCACACCAGCGGGCCGGACCTCGCGGCCTCGCCGACCGGGCTCGACCGGCCTGCGATCTGGCTGACGTTCGGGGGCGCCGCCCTGCTCTCGGTCTCGCTGCTCCTGCGGGCGATCGTCGTGGCCCGCGGGCCGTGGGGCAACATGTACGAGTTCACGGTCGCCTTCGGGGCCTCGATCCTCATCGGCTACCTGGTCCTCCAGCGGCGCTACCCGATCCGCTCGATCGGCTTCATCCCGGTCGGCGTCGCGCTCGCCCTCCTGCTCTACGCCTCGAGCCTGCCGGCCGAGATCACCGCCCTCGTGCCGGCGCTGCAGAACGCGCCGCTGCTGACGATCCACGTCGGGATGGCCGTGATCAGCTACGGCACGTTCGCCACGTCGTTCGGGGCCGGCATCGGCTACCTGATCCAGGGCAGGGACGACCGGTTCCGCTGGCTGCCCTCGCACAAGGTCCTCGACGAGGTCGCCTACCGGTCGGTGATCTTCGGCTTCCCGATCTTCGCGACGATGATCATCCTCGGCTCGTGGTGGGCCTCGATCGCCTGGTCGCGCTACTGGGGCTGGGACCCGAAGGAGACCGCGGCGCTCGTGACCTGGTTGACGTACGCCGTCTACCTCCACGCCCGCAACCAGCGGGCCTGGGCCGGCCGGCCGGCCGCGCTCCTGCTCGTCGTCGCGTTCGGGATGGTCCTCGTGACCTATTCGGGGTCGCTCTGGTTCAGCGGCCTCCACGCCTACAGCGGACTCTGACCTGCGGCGCGGCCGCGTCCGGGCGGCGGCCCGCCCGGAGCGACCGGACGTTCGTCACCGGGTGATCTCCGCGCAGGCGACGTAGACCGAGGCCTCGGCGGCCGACTTGTGGATGTTCACCGCGTGGGGCGTGGCGAGCAGCTCGTCGAGCCCGACCTCGACCACGGTGTTCGAGGCGCCGGTCGCGACGTCGTTTAGCGGGTACTTCGGCGTCGGGTCGAGGTCGTCGCACGTGCCCTCGTGGATGTGCGTCGGCATCGGGTCGGCGAAGCCGACGGCCACGACGCCGATCGTCACGGCGGTCTCACCGCCGTCGAGCTCGGTGAGGATCGCGCCGCCGGTGATGCCGCTGTCGTTCTGGGCCTCGAACTGGAGGACCGCCTGGTTCAGGGTGATCCCTGACGGGCTGGCCGACGGCGATGCCGCCGCGGACTCGGACGGTTCGGCCGACGCAGGGGCGGTGGCGCTGGGCGGCGGCGAGGCGCTCGTCACCGGTGAGCTTGTCGCGGCACCGCCGGTGTTGCAGGCGGCGAGCAGCAGGCCGAGGGGCAAGAGCAGGGCCGCGAGGGCCGTTCTCGTGATTCGGGGCATGGCGGGTCCTCCGCTTGATGGTCCGTTGGGCGTGCCGATTGAGCCTCCAACGGAGGCACAGCGGCATCCCCTACCCTGCGCCTGGGGATTGCAGCCGCATCAAGATGCGTCGCCCCGCCCTGCCTGGCCAGAACGCAGCGGTGGAATCGTTGCGCGCGAGCGCCCTGCAAGCCGCCGGCCATGCGCCGCAACGGGACTGAGCGGACGTTCGGCGTAGAATCCTCTGGCGGGCGAGGCCCGCCCGCCGCTGCGATGACGCGACTACGCCAGGACCTGAACTTTCTCTCGAGCGCCGGCCTGATCGTGAGCGGGCTCGCGACGGGTATCACCGGGCTGGTCTCCGACCTGTGGGACCTCAACGACTTCTGGTACCACACCGTTTCGGGCTACGTGATGGCCGGCTTCGCGATCTTCCACGTCGTCCTGAACTGGGGC
>DASTVH010000383.1:0-12470 GCA_035759195.1 Candidatus Limnocylindrales bacterium | reverse complement strand
CGCCGGATACGCATCGCAGCAGAGGAGGTCCGCATCATGACGATCGCGCGGCGTCCATCGCCCGTCGGCGAGCTGCTCTCGCTCCGCCAGGCGATGGATCGGCTCTTCGAAGACAGCTTCGTACGACCCCTGAGCTGGGGCTCCTCCACCTTCGAGGGTGCGGGGCTCCCAGTCGACGTCTCGATGACGTCGGATGAGCTGGTCGTCGAAGCGCAGCTCCCCGGCATCAAGCCGGAGGACGTCGACATCACCGTCGAGAACGGCACGCTCGCGATCCGGGCCGAGATGGCCTCGGAGCGCGAAGAGGGCAGGGGCGACTACCTCGTCCGGGAGATCCGGCGAGGGACCGTGAGCCGGACGATCGGGCTGCCGAACGGCCTCCAGGCCGACAGGGCCGAGGCCACGTTCGACAACGGCGTCCTGACGCTCCGCATCCCGAAGGCCGAGGAAGTCAAGCCTCGCCAGATCCGCATCAGCCCGTCCGGCAATGGCTCGTCGACCAGCGAGCGGACGCTCCGCGCGTCCGGTTCGGAACAGGGCTGAGCAGATGGGGTTCAGCCGGGCGGATCGGGACCCTCGCCGTCCCGTTTATGTCATCAGCGTCGCGGCGGGGATCGTGTCGGTCCATCCGCGGACGCTGCGCATCTACGAGGACGAAGGCCTGCTCTGCCCGGCTCGGACCCCGACGAACATCCGCCTCTACAGCGACGAGGACATCCGCCGGATCCAGTGGATCCGGCACCTGACCCGCGATCGCGGCGTCAACCTCGCGGGCATCAAGATCCTGTTCGAGCTCGAAGAACGCCTCGGCAAACGAATCCTCGAGGCTCTCTACGACGAGGGGATGCGCAACCGCCGCACGGCGGAAGCCGCGGCAGAACCCGAGCCGGAAGCGGGCACGGCGTAGTGCCCGCACCGGCCATGCACCACCGAATGACGTCGACCACTATCCGGCGGCTCGACCGCCAGCCATCATTGATCCTCACCTCGACAGGAGACACCTGATGCCGAAGCGTCCGTCCACCCCGGACGAAGTCACCGCCACCGGCGGCGCCGGAACGCGCGAGCTGCCGCTCGTCGCGCTCCGCGAAACCGTCATCTTCCCCGAGATGATCGTGCCGCTCCAGGTCGGCCGCGAGAAGAGCGTGAACGCGCTCAACGCCGCGGTCGCGGAGGGCGGGCCGATCGCGCTCGTCACGCAGCGCCAGGCCGAGCAGGAGGACATCGGCGACGCCTCCGAGCTCTACTCGGTCGGCACGCTGGCGAAGATCGCCCAGGTCGTCCAGCTCCAGGACGGGACCGTGCGGGCGATCGTCCAGGGCCAGTCGCGCCTGAAGCTCCACCGCTTCGCGGCCACGGAGCCATATCTGCGCGGCGTCGTCGAGGAGATGGCCGACGACTCGCCGGCCGGGCTGGAGGTCCAGGCGCTGATGCGCACGGTCCAGGCCCAGATCGAGCAGTACGTCGCGAACGGCGCCCCCGTTCCGCCGGAGGCCGCCGTCGCAGCCCGCAACATCACGGAACCGGGACTGCTCGCCGACATGGTCGCGTACAGCCCGGACATGACGACCGAGCAGCGCCAGGAGCTGCTCGAGACGATCGAGGTCACCGAGCGGCTCAAGCTCGTGTCGAACTTCCTCGCCCGCCCGATCGAGATCCTCGAGCTGAAGGGCCGGATCCAGTCCGAGGTCAAGTCCGAGATGGACAAGACCCAGCGCGAGTACATCCTCCGCGAGCAGCTCAAGGCGATCCAGCGCGAGCTGGGCGAGGACGACCCGCAGCAGGCAGAGGTCAACGAGCTCCGCGACAAGGTCGAGCAGGCCGGGATGCCCGACGAGATCAAGGCCCGGGCGATCAAGGAGATCGACCGGATGAGCCGGATTCCCTCGGCGTCGCCCGAGGTCGGCGTGATCCGGACCTACGTCGACTGGCTGATCGGCCTGCCGTGGAACGTCCAGACGGACGATCTGCTCGACATCAAGGAGGCCGCCAAGATCCTCGACGAGGACCACTACGGCCTCGAGAAGATCAAGGAGCGGATCCTCGAGTACCTCGCCGTGCGCACGCTGGCCGAGGAGATCCGCAGCCCGATCCTCGCCTTCGTCGGCCCGCCCGGCGTCGGCAAGACGTCGCTCGGCAAGAGCGTCGCCCGGGCGATGGGCCGCAAGTTCGTCCGGATGAGCCTCGGCGGCATCCACGACGAGGCCGAGATCCGCGGCCACCGCCGGACCTACATCGGGGCCCTCCCCGGTCGGATCATCCAGAACATCAAGACGGCCGGCTCGAACAACCCGGTCTTCATGCTCGACGAGGTCGACAAGATCGGCATGGACTTCCGGGGCGATCCGTCCTCGGCCCTCCTCGAGGTCCTCGACCCGGAGCAGAACAACACCTTCCAGGACAACTACCTCGAGGTGCCGTTCGACCTGAGCAAGGTCCTCTTCATCGCGACCGGCAACCTGCTCGACCCGATCCCCGCGCCGCTCCGCGACCGGATGGAGATCATCCAGCTGCCCGGCTACACCGAGCAGGAGAAGATCGAGATCGGCAAGCGGTTCCTCATCCCCAAGCAGATGAAGAACCACGGCCTGACCGAGAAGCACATCGAGATCCCCGACGCGACGATGACCGAGCTCGTCCGCTCGTACACCCACGAGGCGGGCGTCCGGAACCTCGAGCGCGAGATCGCCAATGTCATGCGCAAGGTCGCCCGCTCGGTCGCCGAGGGGCGCAAGCGCAAGACGGTCGTCGACCAGAAGAAGCTTGCCGCGTACCTCGGGCCGCAGCGCTTCGAGTACGGCGAGCTCGAGGCCGAGGACCAGACGGGCGCGGCGACAGGCCTCGTCGTGACCGAGGTCGGTGGCGACGTCGTCGCGATCGAAGTCACGAAGATGGAGGGACGCGAGGACTTCATCCTCACCGGCCAGCTCGGCGAGGTGATGCGAGAGTCGGCTCGGGCCGGACTGTCCTGGACACGGGCTCACGCCCGTGAGCTGGGGATCCCCCAGGAGACGTTCGAGAAGAACACCCTCCACATCCACGTCCCGGCCGGGGCGATCCCGAAGGACGGCCCGTCGGCCGGCATCACGATGGCCACCGCGATCGTGAGCGGCCTCACCGGCATCCCCGTCCGCAAGGACGTGGCGATGACCGGCGAGATCACGCTCCGTGGGCGGGTCCTGCCGATCGGCGGGCTCAAGAGCAAGATCCTCGCCGCGCACCTCGCCGGTGCCCGCACGGTGATCCTGCCCCGCAAGAACGAGAAGGACCTGCGGGACATCCCCGACGAGATCCGCAAGTCGATCAAGCTGATCCTCGTCGAGTCGATGGACCAGGTGCTCGAGGCGGCCCTTCGGCGCAAGCCGAAGGCGCTCGTCGCCGAACCGCCGAAGGTCGTCAAGCCGGGCGACGAGCCGAGCGAGAAGCCGGAGCGCCAGGACCGCGTCCGCCGCACGCCCTTCCCGCCGGCCGATCAGCCACCCGTCGTGGTTCAGCGGCCGTGACAACGATCGCCTGATCGGCGAGACCGCGGTTCGGAGTGACAGGGGTCTCCGAAGATGGACTACCAGGACTACTACCAGACGCTCGGCGTTCCTCGCACCGCGAGCCAGGCCGAGATCAAGAAGGCGTTTCGGAAGCTTGCTCGGGAGCACCATCCCGACGCGAAGCCGGGTGATACCGCGGCCGAGCGCCGCTTCAAGCAGATCAACGAGGCCAACGCGGTCCTGAGCGATCCCGAGAAGCGCAAGAAGTACGACATGCTGGGCGCCAACTGGGAGGCCTACAGCCACGCCGATGCGGGTGCCGCCGGCGGTCCCTTCGGTCCGGGTGGCCCGTTCGGTGGCTTCGGCCGGGCCCGGACCGGCCAGGCCGGCAACGTCCGCTACGAGTTCCGGACCTCGGGCGGGGCGGGCTCCGCCGAGTTCAGCGACTTCTTCCGGATGTTCTTCAGCGAGGCCGAACCGGCCGGCGCCGGCGCGTCGGCGCGGGGCCGGGCCGCGGGCGCGGGTCCAACGTTCGAGGAGATCCTCGGCGAGATGGGCTTCGAAGGAGGGGCGGCGGGGACCGGCACGACACGACGCGCCACCCGGGGCACGCGTGGCGGCGGCCGCGTCGCGAGCCCGGCGGCCGAGGCGATCGCCGAGATCACCCTCGAGGAGGCGTTCCACGGCACGACCCGCCGAATCGAGCTGGACGGCAAGCGGCTCGAGGTCACGATCCCGCGGGGCGCCGACAGCGGCACCCGTCTGAAGCTCACCGCCCAGGCGCCCGGCGGAGGCGATATCGTCGTGACCGTCCGGGTCCGGCCGCACCCGGTGTTCACTCGGCGCGGCGCCGACCTCGAACGCGAGCTTCCGATCACCCTCGAGGAGGCGCTGCTCGGCGCCGAGGTGCCGGTGTCGACGTTGAAGGGCAGGGTCCTGCTGCGGATTCCGGCCGGGACCCAGAACGGCCGGATCTTCCGGCTCAAGGGGCAGGGCATGCCCCACTTCCGCGGCCAGGACAACGGCGACATCCTCGCCCGCGTCCGCGTCGTCCTGCCGACGAACCTCGACGCCGAGGCCGAGCGCCGCGCCCAGCAGCTCTTCGACCACGTCCGGCAGCCCGACCCCCGCTGACCGCGCGATCCACGGAGATTCCGATGCAGCTCGACAGGTACACCCAGAAGGCGCAGGAGACGATCCTCGCCGCCCAGCGCACCGCCGAGGCCCTGGCCAGCCCGGTCCTCGACGCGGAGCACCTCCTCCACGCGCTCATCGAGCCCGACGACGGCGTCCCCGCCGAGACGCTTCGACGGATCGGCGTCGACCTGCCGGTGTTGCGTGACGAGCTGGCCGGAGTTCTCGGCCGGAGGGCGAAGATCCAGGGCGGCTCGCTGAACCTCGATGCCCGGGCGAAGCGGGTACTCGAGCTCGCCGAGGCCGAGGCCCGCCGGCTCGGCGACGACTACGTCTCCACGGAGCACCTGCTGCTGGGCGTCGTCGAGGTCGGCGGCGAAGGCCGCGAGGTGCTCGAGCGCCACGGGGCCGGCCGTGAGGCGATCCTCTCGGCCCTCCAGAGCGTCCGCGGCGGCCAGCGGGTCACGTCGCCGACCCCGGAGGGAACGTACGCCGCGCTCGAGAAGTACGGCCGCGACCTCACCGCCGAGGCGCGGGCCGGCAAGCTCGACCCGGTCGTCGGACGCGACGACGAGATCCGGCGAGTGATCCAGGTGCTCAGCCGGCGGACGAAGAACAATCCGGTCCTCATCGGCGAGCCTGGGGTCGGCAAGACCGCGATCGCCGAGGGGCTCGCCCAAAGGATCGTCCGGGGCGACGTCCCGGAGGGCCTCAAGGACAAGCGGGTCATCTCGCTCGACCTCGGCGCGATCATCGCCGGCGCGAAGTACCGCGGCGAGTTCGAGGAGCGCCTCAAGGCCGTCCTCAAGGAGATCAAGGACAGCGAGGGCCAGGTCATCCTGTTCATCGACGAGCTGCACACGGTCGTCGGGGCCGGCGCGGCCGAGGGCGCGATGGATGCCTCGAACCTGCTCAAGCCGATGCTCGCCCGGGGTGAGCTCCACACGATCGGGGCGACGACGCTCGACGAGTACCGCAAGCACATCGAGAAGGACGCCGCGCTCGAGCGCCGCTTCCAGCCGATCGTCGTCGACCAGCCGACCGTCGAGGACACGATCTCGATCCTGCGCGGCCTGCGCGAGCGGTACGAGGTCCACCACGGGGTCCGCATCACCGACTCCGCGCTCGTCGCGGCCGCCACGCTCAGCCACCGCTACATCACCGAGCGCTTCCTTCCGGACAAGGCGATCGACCTCGTCGACGAGGCCGCCTCGCGGCTCAGGATGGAGATCGATTCGATGCCGGTCGAGCTCGACGAGGCCGAGCGGCGGCGGGTCCAGCTCGAGATCGAGCGTGAGGCGCTGCGCAAGGAGACCGACGACGCGTCGCGGGCCAGGCTCGAGGCGCTCGAGAAGGAGCTCGCCGATCTCGAGGAGCAGACCGGCGCGCTCAAGCAGCGCTGGGAGGCCGAGAAGACCGCGATCGCCTCGATCCGCGGAACGAAGTCGGAGCTCGAGGCGCTCCAGGTCCGAATCGAGCAGGCCCAGCGCGAGACCGACTACGAGACCGCGGCGAAGCTCCAGTACGAGACCCTGCCGCAACTCCAGAACCAGCTCCGTGAGCAGGAGGAGGCACTCGCCGCCCTCCAGGGACCCGGCTCGCTCCTCCGCGAGGAAGTGACCGCCGACAACATCGCCGAGATCGTCTCGGCCTGGACGGGCGTGCCCGTCACGAAGCTCATGGAGGGCGAACTCGAGAAGCTCGTGAAGATGGAGGAGCGGCTCCACCAGCGGGTCGTCGGTCAGGACGAGGCGATCGAAGCCGTCTCGGACGCCGTCCGGCGGGCCCGGGCCGGTCTGGCCGACCCGCGCCGGCCGCTCGGCTCGTTCCTCTTCCTCGGGCCCACCGGCGTCGGCAAGACCGAGCTGGCCCGGGCGCTCGCCGAGTTCCTCTTCGACGACGACCAGGCGATGGTCCGCATCGACATGAGCGAATACATGGAGAAGTTCTCGGTGTCGCGGCTCGTCGGCGCCCCGCCCGGCTACGTCGGCTACGAGGAGGGCGGCCAGCTGACCGAGGCCGTCCGGCGCCGCCCGTACCAGGTGATCCTGCTCGACGAGATCGAGAAGGCCCACCCCGACGTCTTCAACATCCTGCTCCAGGTCCTCGACGACGGCCGGCTCACGGACGGCCAGGGACGGACGGTCGACTTCAAGAACAGCGTCGTGATCATGACGAGCAACGTCGGCAGCCAGCTGATCTCGGCCGTCTCGGGCGGCACGGAGGACACGGCTGCCTACGAGACGATGAAGCGCCAGGTCACCGACGCGCTGCGGGCCCAGTTCCGGCCGGAGTTCCTCAACCGGGTCGACGAGATCATCGTCTTCCACGCGCTCACCGAGGAGCACCTCGGCCGGATCGTGGACCTGCTCCTGGCCGGCCTGGAGCGACGGCTCGCCGAGCAGGATCTCGAGCTCGAGCTGACGCCGGGCGCACGGGCCCTGATCGTCCGCGAGGGCACCGATCCGGCATACGGCGCGCGGCCCCTCAAGCGGACGATCCAGCGCCTCGTCGAGAACCCCTTGGCGCGGGCGCTCCTGCGCGGCGAGTTCAAGCCCGGCGACCGGGTCACGGTCGACGCCGACGCGGTCTCGGGCACGCTCGTGTTCTCGACCGAGGGCTCGTCGGTCGTCGCCGAAGCGGGCCGGCGGCGCGACGCCCGCGGCGCGAGCGACACGGCCCCGGCCGGAACGGGCGGCCGGCGCGGCCGGACGTCGGTCCTCGACCTGCCCGACGTCGACGGTCCGAAGCGCGACCCGGGCGAGCTCGTCAACTGACCCGTGCGCTTCGACGAGGCAGTCCGGCGGCTGACCCGGCCGGGCCGCTTCGACGCGCCGCTGCCCGAGGGGCCCGGCGCGCTCATCCCGGTCTTCACGGACGGCCGGCTCCGACCCCGCCTCGAGCCGGGCGCATCGGCCCGCCCCTCGGCCGTCCTTGCTCTCCTCTTCCCCGACGCCGCCGGAACCGCCCGGATCGTCCTGACCGAGCGGCTCACCTACGACGGCCACCACAGCGGCGAGGTCAGCCTGCCCGGCGGCAAGTCCGAGCCGGGCGATGCCGACGTCGCGGCGACCGCGCTCCGGGAGGCCGCCGAGGAGGTGGCCCTCGACGCGGCCGGCGCCGGCGTCGCGGTCGTCGGGCAGCTCGACGGCCTGTGGATCCCGGTGAGCGACTACCGAATCAGCCCGATCGTGGCCGTCGCGCCGCGGCGACCGGCCCTCGCCCCGAATCCGGCGGAGGTGGCCCGCATCCTGGAGCCCGCCGTCGGGTCGTTCCTGCCGGGCGCCCCGATCGAGGTCGTGGAACGGTCGATCGGCGGGCTGCACCTCCGCTACGGCGGTTACCGGGTCGACGGGCTCCACGTCTGGGGAGCGACCGCCCGAATCCTCGGCCAGCTGGGGGCGTTGCTGGGGGACGGCTGACGCCGGGCCCCGAAGGGCGTCCGGCGTCGGTTCAGGCCGGCTCGCCCTCCGATCGGTCGAGGACCGCAGGCCGCTCCGGCGGCTGGAGCCGGCCCTCGCCGGGCGTCGCGGCCGGGGCGCCGCCGGGCAACTCGAGCGCTGCCGCCTCGAGAATTCCCCGGACGGCGGCGTCGTCGGCCCCGGCGAACTCCACGACGAACGCCCGCATGTGGGAGTAGTCGGTCCAGGCGCCGTGGACGACGTCGGGCGGCCAGACGACGGCCTCGCCGGCGGCGACCCGGATCCGCTCGTTGCCGACCTGCGTCCAGCCGCCGCCCTCGATGACGATGAAGTACGTCGTGTTCGGGTTGGAGTGCGGCTCGATGCGCCCGCCGCGGCCGAACGCGAGCTCGGCGACGAGGCCCCGGCCGTCGCTGTGGACGACCTGGCCCGTCAGGTTCTCGCTGCCCGGCGGACCGTCGGGCCGGCGGTGCCCGACGCCGAACCGGCGGACCTCGATCGGCATCCGCTCACCGCCGGCGGCGCGGCCGGCGGGCGGCCTTCGGCCGGATCGTCGCCTCGGGCCTCGTGAACTTCGTCTTCGTGTAGTAGCGCTGCTTCGCGAGCCGCTGCTCGTAGGCGTTGAGGATCGGCGGGAACCGGATGAACCGGATCCAGAGCAGGGCCCCCAGCGTGACGGCTTCGATCAGCAGCAGGACGATGAAGTCGAATGAGAACACGGCCGCGGTCAGGATCAGCCCGAACGCGCTGATGCCGGCCCACAGGAGCCACTCGTAGAGATCGAGGTACGGGGCGTGGCGGTGGAGCCGCCGCGTCCGGACGTTGTAGAGGACGACCAGGCCGACGAGCAGGACGAGCGCGGCGACCCACGTCAGGGTGAAGAGGTCCGGGAACGTGGTGGGGTCGAACGGTTCGAAGAGATATGCCCAGGGCGGAAGACGCACGATCGGACCTCGCAGGTGGCAACGCTCGAACGGGTCGCCGCGAGGGGCCTGCCGGGCCCGCTCCACACGGCTCGCCGGGGCCGCGCCTGCGGCCGCCGACCGGGGGAGTATGCCATGCCCCCGCGTTATACTCGGCCGCGAACCCCAGCGCGTTCTCGTGGGATGGGAGGAAGCCGCGTGCGTGCCCTGCTGTCGGTCGCCAACCGCGACGGCATCTCCGCCCTCGCCCGCGACCTGCTGGACCTCGGCGTCGAGATCTACGCCACCGACGGCACGCGCGAGCACCTGGCCGGCGACAGGATCGAGGTCGCTTCGGTCAGCGAGCTCACGAAGGTGCCTCCGCTCATCGGCGGGCAGGTCAAGACGTTCCACCCGGCGGTGTATGCCGGAATCCTCGCCCGGCGCGACGTTCCCGACCAGCTGCGGGAGCTCGAGGAGAACGGGATCGGCCTCATCGACCTCGTCGTCGTCAACGTGGCGCCGTTCGCGCCGGCCGTCGGGGCCAGCCTGCTGGGCATCGACGAGGTCATCGAGATGATCGACGTCGGCGGTGCGGCCCTGCTCGGCGCGGCCGCCCGCAACGCCGCCGGCGTGACCGCCGTCGCCAGCCCCGTCCACTACCCGCGGGTGGTCGCGGAGCTCAAGGAGCGGGGTCTCGTCTCCGCGGAGCTGCGGGCCCAGCTCGCCGCCGAGGCCTTCGGCACGGTCGCGGCCTACCATGCCGAGATCGCGGCGTACCTCAACCAGATCTCGGGCAACCTGTTCCCGCCGCGACTCGCCCTCGTCCTCGAGAAGGTCGACGACCTGCGGTACGGTGAGAACCCCCACCAGACCGCGGCGTTCTACCGCGAGACGACCCACCGCAGCGGGACGCTCGCCGACGCCACCCAGCTCCGCGGCGATCGGCCCTCGTTCAACAACCTGCTCGACCTCGACGCCGCGTACCGCATCGCCGCGGACTACACGACGCCGACGGTCGCGATCGTCAAACACACCGATCCGGTCGGGCTGGCCTCGGCCGACGATCTCGTCGAGGCCTACCGCCACGCCCTCGAGACCGACCCGGTGGCCGCCTTCGGCGGCATCGTGGGGGTCAACCGGGAGCTGGACGGCCCGACTGCCAGGGAGATCGCCGCGAACTCCTACGAGGCCGTCATCGCGCCGGGCTACAGCCAGGCCGCGCTCGGAATCCTCAAGGCCAAGGCCGGCCTCGAGATCCTCGTCGTGCCGCCGAACCCGACCGAGGGCATGCGCGACTACGGCATCGCCAATCTCGACTTCAAGCGGGTCGCCGGCGGCCTCCTCGTCGAGAGCCTCGACGAGCTCGGCCTCGATCGCGGCCGGCTCCAGGTCGTGACGAAGCGGCGACCGACGCTCGACGAGCTCAACGACCTCCTCTTCGCCTGGCGCGCCGTGCGGCACGTCCGCTCGAACGCGATCGTCCTCGCCCGCAACGGGGCGACGGTCGGGATCGGGGCCGCCCAGGCGAGCCGCCAGGTCTCGGTCGAGATCGCCCTCCGGCGGGCCGGCGACCGGGCCAAGACCGCGGTCCTCGCCAGCGACGCCTACTTCCCGTTCCCCGATGGGATCCAGCTCGCCGCCCAGGCCGGCGTGACCGCGATCATCCAGCCGGGCGGCTCGATTCGCGACGAGATGGCGATCGAGGTGGCCGACCGACACCACATGGCCATGGTCTTCACGGGGAAGCGGCATTTTCGCCATTGAGTGCGCCCGTGATCCCGGCCGGGCGCTGACAGCTCTATCTGGTGAGGTAGGCAGTTGGAACAACTTCTCGCACTCGAGATGGTTCGCGTTACCGAGGCTGCGGCGCTCGCGTCGGCCCGGTTCATGGGGCGCGGCGAGAAGGACGAGGCCGATCGCGCCGCAACCGAGGCGATGCGCCGGACGATGGACGAGATCGAGTTCACCGGCCGGATCGTCATCGGCGAGGGCGAGCGCGACGAGGCACCGATGCTCTACATCGGCGAGGAGGTCGGCCAGCGGACGCCGGCCGGCGTCGACGACCATCCGGAGATCGACATCGCGGTCGATCCGCTCGAGGGCACGAACCTCGTCGCCCACGGCCAGGCGAACGCGATCACGGTCCTCGCGGCGTCCGAGAAGGGCGGCCTGACCCACGCGCCGGACACGTACCTCGAGAAGCTGTGCGTGGGCCCGATTGCGGCCGGCAAGGTCGACATCCGGGTCCCGCCCACCGAGAACCTCCACCGGATCGCCGAGGCGCTCGGCCGGCGCGTCAACGACATCACGGTCGTGATCCTCGAGCGGCCGCGCCACGAGGACCTGATCGCCGAGGTCCGGCGGGCGGGCGCGCGGATCAAGCTGATCAGCGACGGCGACCTGTCCGCGGCGATCAGCTGCGCCGTGTCGGGCACCGGCGTCCATGCGGTCATGGGCATCGGCGGCGCGCCCGAGGGCGTCCTCACCGCCGCCGCGCTGCGCTGTCTCGGCGGCGAGATCCAGGCGCGCTTCCGGTACCGATCGCCCGAGGAGCGCGCACGGGGCGCGGCGATGGGCCACGGTGACGAGGACCGGGTCTACACGACCGAGGAGCTGGCGTCGGGCGAGAACCTCGTGTTCGCGGCGACCGGCGTGACCGGCGGCGACCTGCTCCAGGGCGTCCGCTTCTTCGGCGGCGGCGCCCGGACGCATTCGCTGATCATGGCCTACCCGACCAAGCAGATCCGCTTCATCGACACCGTCCACATGTTCGACCGCGATCGGCCGCCGTCGGTCCGGCTGTAGCGGGCGGTTCGTTCGGAGCGGTCAGGTCGGCTCGCCGTCGAGCGGCGCCCAGCCCTCGCCGTCCCAGCGGGCGACTGCCCGCACCGCGACCGGGCCTTCGGCGCGCTCGCGACGACGCCGCGCCGTTTCCAGCGTCTCGCTCCAGCCGGGCGGCACGAGCCGCGGGGCGAGGTCGGCCAGCGGGGCGAGGACGAAGAGCCGCTCCCCGGCGAGCCGATGGGGGACGACGAGGTCGAGGGGTTTCGACGGGTCGGCCGAGCGGGCTCCCGCGGGCCGCTCCACCCGGACGCGGGCCCGCCCGAACAGGAGCAGGTCGAGGTCGAGCTCGCGGGGCCCCCAGCGGGCGCGGTCGCGACGGCCGAACGCCCGCTCGAGCCGCTTCAGGGCGACGAGCAGGGCGAGCGCGCCGGTCGCGGGGTCGGGGCCGGCCGGGACGTCGAGCTCCACGACCGCGTTGCGGAACTCCGGCTGGTCGGCCACGCCGACGGGTTCGGTGATGTAGAGGCGCGAGACCCCGGTCAGTCGCACGCCGGGCAGGGCCGCCAGGGCGCGGACCGCCGCGGCGAGAGTCGCGGCGGGGTCTCCGATGTTCGCCCCGAGGCCGACGTAGGCCCGGACGCGCCGGCTCAGCGACGGACCTCCGCTCGGTAGACTCGCTGCGTGCCCGGTGTCGTCGTCCTGATCCTCCATCCCGCGGCGCGGCCGGGTGCCGGCCCGCT
>DASTVH010000382.1:0-2524 GCA_035759195.1 Candidatus Limnocylindrales bacterium | reverse complement strand
CTCGCGGATCGATCCGGCCAGGGAGCTCTCGATCGCGACCGTGCCCGCGTCGACGCTTCCCTCGCGCACGGCCTCGAAGACCGCCCGCCAGGACGGGACGGGGAGCGCCTCGACGTCGCCGCCGAAGAACGTCAGGACGGCGTCCTCGGCGAACGCACCCGGTTCGCCCGGGAACGCGACGCGCGCACGGGCGGCCGGCGGCTTGGTCATCGGCGGGGAGTCTACGCGACGGCGGGGAGTCGACGCGACGCGGGCGGTCAGCCGGCGCGTCGGGTCGCCCGGCCGGCGCCCGCCTGGTGCGGCCGTCGCCCGCCTGGTCCGGCTACTGGTTGAACCACTCGGTGGTGTCGATCCGGCCGGCCTCCTCGTCGAGCTCCGCCCGGCGGGCCTTCGCGTCGTTGGCGGCGACCTTCGATCGCTTCCGGTTGCCGGCGGTCTCGGTCGCGCCCGCCCAGTGCTCCTCGGCGAGCAGGTCGTTGATCGCCGCGATGTACGACTCGATCGAGGCGGCGATGATGTTCGTACTGACCGTCTCGCCGGTGTAGCGGCCTTCGGCCCGGGCGCCCGCGCCGCCCGAGGGCGGCGCGATCGTGACCGTGACCCGCCCCTCGGCGTCGGGGCCCTCGGCGACCGCGTGGACGTCGTAGGCGAGGAGCCGAGGGTGGCCGTCGAGGACCCCCGCGAGTGCCCGGTCGACGGCCCGGAACAGCGCATCGACCGCGCCGTTGCCTTCGGCCGAGGCCTCCCACTGGTGGTCGCCGGCCGCGATCACGACCGCGCCGCGGCTGTTGACGTTCGAGCCCGACGTCACCGTCCAGCGGGCGAGGTGGAGGGTCGGAGTCTCCTCGGCATCGGCGGCGCGGGGTGCGGAAGCGGAGCTGGACATGTCGATCTACCTCCCGGTCGGGGCCGTCGTGAAGTGGCGTTCGTCGCGGCGGCGAAGCTCGGCGCCGGCCTTCCAGATCGCGTACTCGAGCGAGTCGGCAAGCGCCTGCGCGGAGGCCGCGATGATGTTCGTGTCGGAGCCCATCGTCGACCACTCCCGGGCGCCGTCGGCCGAGTCGATGATCACCCGCGTCCGGGCGGCCGTCGCCCGGTCGCCGTCGAGGATCCGGACCTTGTAGTCGTAGAGATGGACGCCGTCGAGCTGAGGGTAGAACGCGCGGAGCGCCTTGCGGAGCGCCGCGTCGAGGGCATTGACCGGACCGTTGCCGTCGGCCGCCGTGTGGAGGATCTCGCCGTCGACCTCCACCTTGACGGTCGCCTCGGCCAGCAGCTCCCGGCCGGCCCGCTGCTCGACGAGACAGGTGTAGTCGAGGATCTTGAACGGGGCGACGTAGTCGGCCTGGTGGCGGCGGATCAGCAGCTCGAAGCTGGCTTCGGCGCCCTCGAACGCGAGGCCTTCGTTCTCGAGCTTCTTGACGAGATCGGAGAGGACCTTCGGGTCGACGACCCCATCGAGCTGGTGGCCGAGCTGCTCGGCCCGGATCCGCGTGTTGGCCCGTCCGCCGAGCTCGGACACGACGAGCCGGCCGGCGTTCCCGACGAGGACCGGATCGACGTGCTGGTAGCTCCGCTCGACTTTGGCCACGGCCGCACCGTGGACGCCGCCCTTGTGGGCGAAGGCTGACCGGCCGACGTACGGCTGGTAATCGTTGGGGTTGACGTTGGCGATCTCGGCGACGGCCCGCGAGAGCTCGGTCAGTCCGGCGAGCGCACCGCCCCCGGCGGGCACCAGGGCGTGCGGCGTCTTGAGGGCGAGGTTGGCGAGGATCGAGACCATGTTCGCGTTGCCGCATCGTTCGCCGTAGCCGTTGATCGTGGCCTGGACGTGGCGGATTCCCGCGGCGACGGCGGCCAGCGAGTTGGCGACGGCCAGCTCCGCGTCGTTGTGGGTGTGGATGCCCCAGCCGACCGGGGGGGCGCCGCGATCGGCCTCGAGCGTCGCCCGGACGTCCCCCACGATCGCGAGCAGCTCGTCGGTCAGTGTGCCGCCGTTCGTGTCGCACAGGACGAGCGTCCGGGACCCGGCCTCGCGGGCGGCCCGGAGCGTCGAGAGCGCGTACTCCCGGTCGGCCTTGTAGCCGTCGAAGAAGTGCTCCGCGTCGTAGACGCTCTCGCGGCCGCGCTCGACCACGAAGCGGACCGAGTCCGCGATCATGTCGAGGTTCTCCTGGGGCGACGCCCCGAGGACCTCGGTCACATGGAGCAGCCAGCTCTTGCCGAAGATCGTCACGACCGGCGTCTCGGCCGCGACGAGCTCGCGCAGGTTCGGGTCCTCCTCGGCCCTGTTGGACCGATGACGGGTCGAGCCGAAGGCGGCCAGCTTCGCGGTCCCCCAGGTCATCGTCCGGGCGGCCTTGAAGAACTCGACGTCCTTCGGGTTCGAGCCGGGCCAGCCGCCCTCGATGTAGGGCATGCCGAACTCGTCGAGCATGCGGGCGATTCGGACCTTGTCCGCGAGCGAGAGCGTGATGTTCTCGCCCTGTGTGCCGTCGCGGAGGGTCGTGTCGTAGAGGACGAC
>DASTVH010000381.1:0-25447 GCA_035759195.1 Candidatus Limnocylindrales bacterium | reverse complement strand
CCTCCTCGATCTGCCGATGGATGTCCAGGCCGATTCGGCGGAGGTCATCGTTCCCGATCCTGACCAGCGCGAGGCTCGCGGCGGGGTGCGGCCGTCCGCGTCCGACGTCGAGCGGGCTGCCGGCCTCCTGCGCGGCGCAGCGCGGCCGGTCATCGTCGCCGGCGGCGGCGCCATCCTCGCCGATGCGGCCGCCTCGGTCACCGCACTGGCCGAGCGGCTCGGAGCCCCGGTCGTGACGACCTGGCAGGGCAAGGGCACGATCGACGAGACGCACGAGCTGGCCGGGCTGACGATCGGCGACACGGCTTCGTCGTGCGGAAACCGGCTGGCGGCGACCGCCGACGTGCTCCTCTCGGTCGGCAACCGGTTCACCGACTGGTCGGCCTCTTCCTATCGGCGCGGCGTCACGTTCGCGATCCCCCCGACGAAGCTCATCCAGATCGACATTGACCCGCGCGAGATCGGCAAGAACTACCCGGTCGAGGTCGCCCTGCCTGGCGACGCACGGGCGGCCGTTGACGACCTCCTCGCCGCACTCGGGCCCGGAGGCGGCCCGGACGTCTATCGCACCGCGACGTACTTCGCGGAGATCCAGCAGTCCAGGAACGAGTGGTTCGAGCAGGTCGAGGTGAAGTCGGGATCACGGTCGGTGCCGATGACGCAGGCCCGCGCCGTCCGCGAGATCCAGCGGGCGACGCGGCCCGACGCGGTCGTCGTCACCGGCGCCGGCCTCCCCCAGGGGATGGTCAAGCAGCGCTGGGTCACGCGCGAGCCGCGGAGCCACATCACGTCCGGGGGCTTTTCGACGATGGGCTTCACGCTGCCAGCCGCGATCGGCGCGCAGCTCGCCGCGCCGGACCGCCAGGTCCTCGCCATCTGCGGCGACGGCGACTTCCTCCAGACGATGCAGGAGCTTGCCACCGCGGCGATCCTCGACAGCCCGGTCTGCACGGTCGTCCTCGACAACTCGGGCTGGATGAGCATCAAGGGCGGCCAGCAGGCGTTCTTCGGGCGGACGGCGGCGACCGACTTCATCCGCGCCGGCACGCCGTACTCGCCGGACTACGCGGCGATCGGACGGGCCTTCGGGCTGGCAGCGGAGCACGTCCGGGACCCCGACGAGGTGTGCCCGGCGATCGACCGCGCCCTCCGCAGCGCAGGTCCCGCGCTGGTGACGATCGAGGTCTCGAGGGACCTCGCCGACGGCGGCCCCGACAAGACCGGCTGGTGGGACGTTCCCGTCCCCGAGTACCACGCCGAGCAGCACGCCGCCCAGCTCGCCGGCCGTGCCGAGGAGCAGCAGCTCTGATGGCGGAGCGCACGCGGCATGCCTCGAGACGACCCATGGACCGGCGGCCGGCGGTCACGTCGAACGCGACGGCGACCGAACCGCGCCGCGGCGGCAGCCTCGAGGACGTGAGGATCGGGACGGTGCCGATCCTCTGGAACAACGCCGACCTGCCGGACCTCGGGCCGGTCGTCCCCGCGGACGTGGTCCTCGACGAGATCGCCCGGCTCGGCTACGAGGGGACCCAGACCGGAGTCGGGTTCCCGGCCGGCGCGGAGCTCGCCCGGGCCCTGGCGCAACGGAACCTGCGGCTCGCCGAGGTCTACGCGGCCCTGGCGGCGAGCACCGACGGCCCGCTGCCCGAGGCGGAATCCGCGGGCGGGACGGCCCTCGAGGCGCTCGCCGCTGCCGACGGCGACGTCCTCGTCGCGGCCCTCGCACTCTCGCCGGACCGGGTCACGCGTGCCGGGCGCGCGGACGCCGCATCCACGCCGAGGCTGACCGACGACGGCTGGCGCCGGCTTGGCCGGCTGCTGAACGTGCTGGGCGCGGAGGCCGAAGCGCGCGGCCGCCGCCTCTCGTTCCACCCCCACGCCGGGACGTTCGTCGAGGCACCCGCCGAGGTCGATCGGCTGCTCGCGGCGACCGACCCGGATCTCGTCGGACTGTGCCTCGACGTCGGCCACTACACGATCGGAGGAGGCGATCCCGTCGAGGCCGTGCGGGCGTACGCCCCGCGAATCGACCACGTCCATCTCAAGGACGTCGCGGCGGAACCGCTGGAGCGTCTCCGGCGCGGCGAGATCGGGGGCTTCCTCGAGGCCCTGCGGGCCAGGATCTTCGTCGAGCTGGGCGCCGGGATCGTCGACGTCCAGGGCATCCTCGAGGCCCTCGCGGCCGCCGACTACCACGGCTGGATCATGCTCGAACAGGACACGACCTGGGGACCGCCCGCCGAAAGCGCGGCGATCTCGCGGCGGGTCCTGGCCTATGCGATCCGGAATCTCCATCGGGAGGCGCGCCCGGGGCCGGCCGGGGCGCCGCCGCCCGCCACGGCGGGCGGAGCGAGGACCGCTCGATGAAGATCGCCCTCATCGGTGCCGGCCGGATCGGCCGACTCCACGGCGCGGTCCTCGCCGGCCATCCGGACGTCGGCGAAGTGCTCGTCCACGACGTGGTGACCGAAGCCGCCGAGGAGGCAGCCGCGTCGTTCGGTGGGCGGGTCTGCGCGACCGTCGACGAGGCGATCGATCGGGCCGACGCCGTCGTCATCGCCGCGAACACCCACGCCCATGCCCCGCTCGTCCGATCGTCCGTGGAGGCCGGCCGACCGACGTTCGTCGAGAAGCCGCTCGCCTTCGGCCTCGAGGAGTCGGAGGCCCTCGTCGAGCTCGTCGAGCGAACGGAGGCCATCCTCCAGGTGGGGTTCCAGCGGCGATTCGACCCGGCCTATCAGGAAGCGGCGCGCCTCGTCGCGGCCGGCGAGCTCGGGACCGTCTACCTCGTGCGGCTGATCGCCCACGACAACGCCCCGCCCCCCGAGAGCTACATCCCGACGTCCGGAGGGCTGTTCCGGGATTCGTCGATCCACGACTTCGACGCGGTCCGGTTCGTCACCGGGCGCGAGGTCGACAGCGTCGTGGCCGTCGGAAGCGTCCGCGTTGCCGAGGTGTTCGCCCGGTACGACGACGTCGACACCGCGGGCGTGATCCTCACGCTGGACGACGGTTCGCTGGGCGTCCTCTCCCAGACGCGCCACAACCCGCGGGGCTACGACATTCGGATGGAGGTCATCGGATCGGCTGATGCGGTGTCGGTCGGGTTCGGCGACCGGACGCCGTCTCGGTCCCTCGAGCCCGGCGCCCCGGACCCGGCCGTCGCCTGGGATGGCTTCCTGACCCGCTTCGCCGGCGCCTACCGCGCCGAGCTCGAGGCGTTCGTCCGGGTCGCTCGCGCCGACGAACCGAGTCCGTGCACGGCGCGCGACGGGCTGGAGGCGATGCGGATCGCCGCCGCCGCCACGCTGAGTTCCCGCGAGCACCGGTCGGTCCGTGTCGCGGACATGACCGGTTCGCCCAGCCCGACCGGCACGTGAGCGGAGAGGGAGGTGACCTGAGGAAGAACCCATCGGGACGAACCTGACGTGGCCCCGACGACGCTCGGTGGTCGCATCACTCGAGGAGGAGCGAATGAGACTCGCGCGATTGCTCGTGGCGCTCGCCGCCATCGCCCTCGTCCTGGGCGCCTGTACGAGCCCCGGGGCAAGCCCGGCCCAGAAGCTGACGATCGCGGCCGTCCAGGGCGGAGAGTCGGCTGGGTTGAAGGCCGTCGCGCCGGACTACGAGGCGAAGTCCGGCGTCGACCTCGAGATCGTGGAGCTGCCGTACTCCGACCTGTACGACAAGCTCGTCACGACGTTCGAGGCGAACGAGGCGACCTACGACCTCATCATGATGGACGACCCATGGATGCCGAAGTTCGGTACCGAGGGCTGGCTTCAGCCACTCGACAAGAACTTCGGGTTCCAGCGTGACGCGGACATCGCGTCGGTCATCTACGACGTCGGAACGTGGCCGCCGCCGCGAGGCGCCGTCCCGCCGAGCGAGCAGGGCAAGGAGGCCGGGCTCTACGGCATCACGATCGTCGGCAACGTCGAGATGTTCGTCTACCGCAAGGACCTCACACCGACCGCGCCGGCGACATGGGACGACGTCCTCGCCAACGCCAAGGAGCAGAGCAAGGCCGACTTCGCCGGCTACGTCATCCGCGGCAAGGCCACGAACCCGGTCGTTGCCGACTTCCTGCCGATCCTCTGGTCGTTCGGCGGAGACGTCTTCGATGAGAACTGGAACGTGACCATCGACGGCGAGGACTCGATGGCCGCCGTCAACTTCCTCGTCAACGACCTCAAGGCCGTCGCTCAGAGCGGCCCGGCCGAGACCGACGCGGCCGACCGCGCCCGGCTCCTCGCCATCGGCGAGGGCTACCAGTCGACGATCTGGCCCGGCGAGGTGACCGACATCACGGCGAACCCGGATGTCTCGCAGCAGATCGAGAACCTCGCGTACATCCCCATGCCGGCCGGCTCCAGTGGCAAGGGCTTCGGGATGATGGGCAACTGGCTGCTCGGCGTTCCGAAGGCGTCGACGAAGGGTCAGGCCGCAGCCGACTTCATCAAGTGGATGACCGAGTCCGCGACCCAGAAGTCGTACGCGGAGAAGGGCGGCATCCCGTCGCGGACGAGCATCCTCCAGGATGCGGCGCTCGGCGAGAAGAACCCCTACTTCAAGGCGCTCTCGGACTCGCTGGCCGCGGGTCCGAACTGGCGGCCTCGCACCGACCAGTGGAACGCGGTCGAGACCGCCCTCGGGACTCACCTGAACGCGGCGCTCGCCGGAACCGAGGAGCCGGAGGCCGCGATGTCCGCGGCCGCCGATGAGATCCGCCAGATCATGCAGGACGCCGGGTATCCGACCCAGTAGCGGCGGCGACCCGGTCGTCCACGAGACAATGGCGTTTCGATGATCGAGACGCCGCAAGGGATGCTTGCGACCCCGCTCGCGCGTGGGCGGGGTCGCTGGCGCCCGTCGACGCGCGACGAGCGCCTCGCCTACCGGCTCCTCTTTCCCGTCCTTGCCGTCGTCGTCGGGATCGTCACACTCCCGTTCCTCATCGCGGTCTGGGAGTCGCTCCTCGGCAGGGAGGGCGAGTTCGTCGGACTGAACAACTACGTCCGGGCCACCGGCAACCCGGGTTTCCTCGACGCCCTCCTGGCGACCGCCATCTATGCCGCGATCGTGCTGCCTGCCCAGATCCTCGTCGGGCTGGGGCTCGCCCTCCTCGTCCATCGGACGATCCGATCGCCGGCCGTCCGAGCCGGCCTCTACATCCTTGCCATCATCCCGATCGTCATTCCGCCCGTCGCCGTCGGCGTCGTCGGCCGGCTCATCTACGGGCCCGACTACGGCGTTCTGAATCACCTGCTCATCGAGATCGGCGCGATCCAGACAGAGATCCCGTGGCTGTCGAGCCCGGTCGGGGCCATGGCCACGGTCGCGAGCGTCGACATCTGGCAGTGGACGCCGTTCGTGTATCTCGTCCTGTTCGCCGGGCTCCAGACCGTTCCCCAGGAGACGGTCGAGGCGTCACAGGTCGACGGAGCCGGGTCGTGGCAGCAGTTCTGGCACATCGAGCTCCCGTACATTCGGCCGCTCCTGCTGCTCGTCCTGTTCTTCCGGATCGCCGACGTGCTCCGCGTCTTCGATCACGTGTTCGTGCTGACCGGCGGCGGCCCGGGTGACACGACCCAGTTCCTGAGCCTCTGGCTCTACCGGATCGCGTTCAAGTTCTCCGACTCAGGGCAGGCGGCCGCGCTCGCCGTCCTCGTGATGGTCGCGATGACGATCGGCTACAGCCTCGTCTCCCGGGTCCTCCCGGTGGAGCGCGACTGATGGCCGGCGCCGGCGGGCGGGCGGTCGGGCAACGCCGAATCGGCCCGCGTCGCATCCTCGCGATCGTCGCCCTCGCCGCGATCGGGATCGTCTACCTGTTCCCGCTGTACTGGATCCTCGCGACGTCCCTCAAGAGCAAGGCGGAGGTCTTCGGCTCCGAGCCGACGCTCATTCCGAACGCGCCGACCCTGGCCGCGTTCGGAGACGTGCTCTTCGAACGGGACTTCATCCGGCTCCTGCTCAACAGCGTCATCGTCTGCGGCGCGGCGATGGTCCTCTCGATCATCCTCGGTCTGGCGATCGCCTACCCGCTGACGCGGCTCGTCGTCTCCCGGCGGCTCCGGGCGAACGTCCTGAACTGGGCGCTCTCGCTCCGCTTCCTGCCGCCGATCGCGGTCGTCGTCCCGTACTTCGGGATCATCCGGTTCATCGGCCTCTACGACGAGCCGCTGGCCCTGATCCTGGTCTACACGCTCTTCAACCTTCCGTTCGCCCTGTGGATGCTCAAGGGCTTCCTCGTCGAGATCCCGATGGAGGTCGAGGAAGCTGCCTTCGTCGACGGCGCCAGCCGGTGGCAGGCCTTCCGTCAGGTCCTGCTGCCGCTCGCCACGCCGGGCCTGCTTGCCTCCGGCATCATCATCTTCGCGTTCGCCTGGTCGGAGTTCCTCTTCGCCCTGATCCTGACCGCCACACCGCAGGCCCAGACCTTCCCCGTTGGGGTCAAGGGGCTCGTCACCCAGTTCGAGATCATCTGGAACGAGATGGCCGCTGCCGGGGTCATCGCGATCGTCATCCCGCTCACGCTGATGCTCCTCGCGAGGCGCTACGTCATCGCGGGCCTGACGTTCGGCGTGATCCGCGAGAAGTGAGCGCCCGATGAACGACCGCCAGCCAGCCGTCGCAGCCGTCCAGGCCGAACCGTCCCCCGACCGGGCAGACCCGCCGGACCCAGCCGGCATTTCGGGGCTCCACCTCAACGGCGCGACGATCATGACCACGTCGACCCCGGCTCACGTCGCGATCGCCCGGCGAACCGGCTATGCGGGCGTCGAGTTGCGCGCCGAACGGCTGCTCGACGCGCCGGACGAGGTCCGGGCGACCGCCGAGGTCGTCACGGAGGGCGAGGTCTGGAGCCTGAACGGCATCCAGCTGAAGGTGGATCGGGGCGGACGCCTCCGGCGCGACCTGCTCGACGACGAGCTGCCTCCCCGGCTCGAGATCTGCCGGGCGGTCCAGGCCGCGTACCTCCTCGTCGTTCCGCCGCGGATGACCGGCGTCACGGCCGAGGCGGCCTTGCCCGCGATGGTCGACGGCCTGACGATCGTCCGCGATGCCGCCCACAGCAGCGGCATTCGCGTCGCCTTCGAGTTCCTCGGCTTTGGGGACTGCCCGATCGACTCGCCTGCCCTGGCTGGACGCGTCGTCGAGGCCGTGCCGGACGCGGACCTCGTCCTCGACTCCTGTCACTGGCACGCGTCGGGCAGCGCGCCACTCGAGGGATTCCCGGTGGGTCGCCTGGCAATGGTCCACCTCAACGACGCGCCGGCGAAGCCGCCCCGCGAGATCGAGGATGCCGACCGGCTCCTGCCGTCGCTCGGCGTGATCCGCCTCGCTGAGCTCGTGGAGCGCCTGCGGGTCGCAGGATACGCGGGGCCGTGGAGCGTCGAGACGTTCAATCCGGCCTACTGGGACCGGGACCCGGAGGAGGTTGCCAGGGAGGCGCGGGAACTCACCGCGCAGGTCCTCACGTCCGGCCGGAGTTGAGGCACGCCATGGCCGAAGGTCCGCGAGCCCGGCGGCAGCCGACGATCAGGGACGTCGCCGACCGAGCCGGCGTCTCGACCGCCACCGTCAGCCGCGTCCTCTCGGGCGCGCCGCACGCCCGGCCGGCGACGCGGCAGCGGGTCATCGACGCCGTCGGCGAACTGGGCTACCGCCCGTCGGCGATCGCTCGATCGCTCAAGCTCCGGACGACCGGCACATTCGGGCTGATCGTCACCGACATTCTCAACCCGTTCTTCCCGGAGCTCGTGCGAGCGATCGAGGATGCCGCGCGGGAGCGGGGCTACGCGGTGCTCCTCGGCAATGGTGCCGAGGACCCCGATCGCGAGGCGACCTACCTGGAGCTGCTCGCCGATCGACGGGTCGACGGTCTCCTCGTCGCATCGGGAGGGCTCTCCGAGCGACACGGGCGATGGCTGCAGACGACGATCATGCCGGTCGTCCTCGTGAACTGCGAACTCGCCGACGGATCGCGGCCCGCCGTCCTGACCGACAACCGGCGCGCGTACCGGCTCGCGGCCGAGCACCTGCTCGGACTCGGCCATCAGCGTCTGGGCCACATCACGGGCAGGCCGGCGAATGCGGCGACATCGGAGCGGATCCTCGGCATCCGCGACGCCCTCGATGCGGCAGGCCTTGGGTCCGAGGCGTTGTCCCTCGCCGAGGGCGACGGCCATGTCGTCGGCGGCGAACGTGCGGCGCATGCTCTCCTCGACCGGTCGCCGGCACCCACGTGCATCCTCTGCTACAACGACCTGACGGCGATCGGGGCGATCCGGGCGATCCGCGCCCGCGGCCTGCGGGTGCCGGGCGACGTCAGCGTCACGGGTTTCGACGACATCGACCTGGCCGCCTACCTCGAACCGCCGCTCACGACCGTCAGCCAGGGGATCGTCGACATCGGGCACGCGGCGGTCGCGCTGCTCCTCGACGTCATCCGGACGGGAACGCTTCACGCCGACGGCGGACACCCTGCGCCGGCCCCGACGGGCACCGTACGGCTTCCCGCCACGCTCCGGGTCCGGTCGTCCACGGGACCGCCGCCGGCTGGAGCCTAGCGCGGCTCCACGACGGACCGGGCTCCCTCTCCCATCCTGCGTGCCACTGCGCTCCGGCCCGGCACGCCGAGGAGTCCCGGAGCCTCGAGGACGAGCGACGAGGCGGCGGCCGCGAGGAGCAGGTCGAATCCCCGGTCCAGTCGTCCGCCCACGAGTCGCGGCTCGATGCGCGCGGCCGCGAGGGCCGCCAGGAAGACGTCACCGGCGCCGGTCGGATCGACGGCCGCGTGCGTCCTGATCGCGGGATAGTGGCGCAGATTGCGCGGACCACCGGGACCCGCCTCCATCACCACTCCTCCGCGATCGCCCTGGGTCACGGCCAGGGTCGCGCCCGATCTGAGGAGCGCCGAGAGCGCGGCCAGCTCGATCCGATGGTCGAGGTCGTCGCGACTCACCCCGACGAGATCCGCACGCTCGACGACCGGCGACGGCCGCGGAGCGAGATGGCGTACCTGCGCGCCCGCCTCGAGGACGCGGAGGAGGCCCTGCCAGCCGACTGCGACGATCGCCTCGTCCGGTGCGACGTCCGACCACTCGGTCGGGATCTCGCCTGCGACCGGCGTGAGGATCCAACCGTTCGCCCGGCGCCACGAGTCGGAGAGGGCGCCGGGCGGGATCGGGTCCGAGACTTCGAGGCAGTTCTGGACCCGTCCGCCCGGTTGCTCGATGTTCTCGAAGACGGGTCCCCGGACGAGCCGCACGAGGACGACCTCGACGCCGGCCTCGCGCAGGAGACGGAGCTCGTCTGCCTCGGCGGCGAGCTCGTCCACGCCGACCAGGGCCGCGGTCCGGAGTCCGAGGCGCGCCGTCGTCAGCGCCGTGTAACTCACACCACCGCCGAGGCGCCAGCCGCGCGGATCGTCCGCCGCGATGTCACGCGACGCCGACCCGACGACCACGACGTCGGGAACCCCGCGCGTATACTTTCGGCCCAATCCCGACCCCTTCAGCGTGCGGTGGTTCCGTGTTCTTCTACGAACTTCACGAGGGCGACGAGGAGGTCTACTCCGACGTCCTCCTCGCCCACGAGGACGAGATGGCGCCCGGTGCGTTCTTCGAGCTCGTCCAGTCGGTCCGGCGGCGCGTCCAGGACACGTACGAAGACGATACGCTCATCGAGGCGATCGCCATCGAGCTGGAGCGCGAGCACGGCTTCGTCTTCATCTCCGACGAACGCCTCACGGCGGCCGTCAACGTCTCGGTCGAGGAGAGCGAGAACTACCTCGCCGAGATCGATCAGGGCGACGGCCTCGACGAACGCGACGCCGACTATCGCGCGATCATCGCCGAGTTCGACCCCGAGGGCGATCCGACCAGCCGGCCGAACTGACGGCCCCGGCGCTCAGCCGGGCAGCCTCGCCTCCAGCCAGGCGAGCCGCCGCCGGGCGTTGACACCCCACATCAGACCCTCGGCCATCCCGACGATTCCCCAGGACGCCGCCCACAGCGCGACGACCGGTGTCCAGGCCTCGACCGCCTCGCGGTCGTACCGGCCGTAGCCCTCGAATGCCCGCTCGATCTCGGGGATCAGCTCGCCCAGCACGCGGCGGCGATGATCGAGGCAGGCGAGGTCCCACGCGACGGGCCCGCGCCACGACTCCTCCCAGTCGAGCCAGGCCAGGCCGCGATCGGTGAGGACCACGTTGCCGAGGTGGGCGTCGCCGTGGAGAGCCTGGACAGGAAGGTCCGGGACGACGATCCGTGCCAGCAGCGATCGGATCCGGGCGGCTTCATCCGGCAGGCGGTCGGCGACGAGCGCCGCCAGGCGATCGATCTCCTCGAGTGGCCCGACGTGGCGCAGCGGCGCTTCGTAGCCTGCGGCCGCCGCGTGGAGCTGGGCCAGCGAGCGACCGACCTCGGCCGGGTCAGGCTGCTCGTCGAGGATCGCCAGGTGACGCCAGAACGTCATCGGCCGACCGGTCGCCCCGACGTGCGGACCGGGATCGACGTCGTCGGCGGGCGGCGAGACCGGCAGCCCGGCGGCGGCGAGCCAACTGGCGAGCGCGAGGCTGTCGGTCAGGACCGCCTCCAGGCGGACGAGGCTCGTCCGGACCTGGACCCGGGCGACGACCGGCGACGGCCGCAACCAGACCAGGACGTTGAGGCTCTCCTTGAGGACGACCGGCTCCTCGACGCGCAACCCAAGCCCCCGCCCGACCGCGGCCGCGTCGGCGACGATCTCGCGGAGCGCGCTGCCGACGAGCCGGCTCAAGCGCCGCGCTACCGGCTGAAGAGGATCTCGACGACGTCGCCGTCGCGGACGCGGTAGCCCTTGCCCTCGGAGCGGAGCCGGCCGTGCTTGCGCGCCTCGGCCATCGAACCGAGCTCGATGAGATCGTCGTAGGCGACCGTCTCGGCCCGGATGAAGCCCTTCGCGAGGTCGGTGTGGATGGCGCCGGCGGCGTCGACCGCGGTCGCGCCGTCGGGGATCGGCCACGCCCGGACCTCGTCGGGGCCCGCCGTCAGGAACGAGATGAGCCCGAGCAGCCGGTACGACAGCGCGATCAGCCGGTCCAGCCCCGACTCGGCGATCCCGAGCTCGTCCATGAAGGCTGCCGCCTCGTCGGGCTCGAGCTCGCCGAGCTCCATCTCGATGCGGGCCGAGAGTGCGTCGACGATCGCGTGGCGGTGGTCGTAGCCGGCGGCGACCTCGGCGACGAGATCGGGCGCCTTCGGCAGGTCCGATTCGCCGACATTGAGCAGGACGAGGACCGGCTTCTGGGTGAGGAAGCGGAAGCCCCGGATCGCCTTCTCCTCGTCGTCGGCGAGCTCGACGTCGCGGATCGGCCGGCCGGCCTCGAGGGCTTCCTTCAGCCGAAGCAGGACGGCCTCCTCGCGCTCGTTCGACTCGCGTTCGGCCTGCGAACCGTGACGACCGCTCGTCCGGAGCCGCTCGAGGCGACGGTCGACGAGCGCGAGGTCGGCGATGACGAACTCGAAGTCGAGCCGCTCGAGGTCGCGCCGCGGGTCGACCGACCCCTCCGGGTGGGGGTGCGACGGCTCCTCGAACGCGCGGACGACGTGGAGCAGCGCGTCGGACTCCCGGAGTCGGGCGAGATGCTCCGCCGGCAGCTCCTCGGCACCGACCCGGCCCTCGGACGACGCCGGTGGCGCGGGCAGATCGACGTAGGTGACGTCGGCGTGGACGATCTTCTTCGGCTTGAAGATCGCGGCGAGCCGGTCGAGACGCTCGTCGGGAACCTTCACGACGCCGACGTGGAGCTCCATGCCGCCGTAGCCACCGGTCTCCGCGTGGCCGCGCGTCAGCGTGTTGAAGACGGTCGTCTTGCCCGAGCCGGCAAGCCCGACGATCGCGATCTGCATCGGTCAAGTATCGCCGACCGGCGTATCGATCCCGACGACCGGGAGCACGTCGGCCGACCGCGGGCCCGTCACGCCCGCCGTGGCCTGACCGCGACTCAGTAGCCCTGGTTCGGGTCGACGACGTTGATGAGGGGCTCGCCGGCGGCGAACCGGCGCAGGTTGTCGCAGAAGAGCTCGACGCTGCGGTCGAGGACGCGGCCGCTCGACCACGAGGTCTGGGGCGTCACGATGACGTTCGGCAGCTCGTAGAACGGTGAGCTGGGCTGGAGCGGCTCGTCGCGGAAGGTGTCGAGGATGGCGCCGCCGATCGGGCCGTCGCGAAGCGCGCGCAGGAGCGCCCGCTCGTTCACGAGCCGCCCCCGAGCGACGTTGATGAGCCACGAGCCGGGCTTCATCGCGGCGAGGGTCGCCTCGTCGATCATGTTCTCCGTCTCGCGGGTGAGGGGCGCGGCGAGGACGACGAAATCCGACTCGGCGAGGAGGGCCGGCAGCGTCGCGGGCCCGCCGACGCGCTCGAGCATGATCTCGCCGAACGATGGCTCGTCCGAGCCGCCCGGCGGCGCGGCGCCGCCCGGCGCAACCGAGCTGCCCGGCGCGGCCGCCGCGCCCGGCATCGTCGCGGCATCGTGGCCCTCGGGGCGCCGCCGCGTCGCGACGACCCGGCAGCCGAACGCGGTCGCCAGTGCGCCGACCGCCCGGCCGATCGAGCCCAGCCCGACGATCCCGACCGTGACGTCGCGCAGCTCCCGGCCCTCCAGCGGCTGCCACGTCCGCTCCCGCTGCAGCTCGAGCAGGCCCGGCAGCTGCCGGCTGACGGCGAGGATCATCATCATCACGTACTCGGCGATCGGCCGCGAGAAGACGCCACGGGCGTTCGTGATCACGATTCCGCGCTCGCGCGCGGCCGGGGTGAGCGCGCGTTCCACGCCGGCCGACGCGGAGTGGACCCACGAGAGGCGGGGCGCCCGCGCGAGCAGCCGATCGAAGGCGTCGGCAGCCAGCCAGCCGTGGAGCAGGACCTCGACGTCCTCGACCGGTTCGTCGGAGAGGCCCTCGACGGAGAGGCTGACGATCCGGGCGCCCGGCGCCGCCGCACGAATCCGCTCGAGGTCCCGGCTGCGGTACCGGGCCGAGAGGATCGGCGTCAGGGCGATCGCCGCGGGGACGCCGGATGGGCCGGCGCCCGGTCCGGCCGAACGCGCGGGCTCGCTCACCGACGGACCTCCGGCATCGCCCGGGCGACCCAGCGGGCGGGGTCGTCGATCTCGCCGTGGGCGGGCAGGAATTCCGGTCCTTCCCAGATACGCCTGAGGGCAGCCGGGCCGCCCAGCTCGGCGATCCGCCGGACGAACAGCTCGCCCTTGCGGTACTGCTCGAGCTTCACGTCCATCCCGGTCAGGCGCATGACGGCCCGCTCGAACGGCGATCGCCGCGCGTTGCGCCGCTCGTGGAAGCGGCTGCTGATCCGTTCGACGTCGGGCACGAGGTCGCGCCCGACCTCGTCCATGACGTAGTCGCTGAAGCCCTCGAGCAGGCTCATGACGGCCTGGGTCTCGCGGAAGAGGCGCCGCTGTTCGGGCGTCATCAGGCGCTCCATCCAGTGCTCGGCGCCGTCCTCGTCGGTCTCGCCGCGGATCGCCCGTCCGAGGCTCCGGAGCGCCTCGCGGCCGAGGCCGCTCGCCTCCCGGCTGAAGAGCCGGAGCTGCCGCTCGAGGCGTTCGGCGAGGTAGGGCCGGAGCCAGGGATGGGCCTCGAACTCGAACGCGTGGGTCGTCTCGTGGAGGGCGATCCAGGTCCGGAACGGCCCGAGCGGGACGTCGAGCGCGCGGGCGGTCTGACGGATGTTCTCCTCGACGAAGAGGAGGCGCCCGGGGGTCGCCTCGGCCGACAGCAGCGCGAGATCGTACTGGCCGAGGACCTTGCCGCCCATGAAGCCGAGCAGATAGCCGAGCTGGCGAGTCGTGACCCAGCGGTTGGCGAGGGCCATCGTCGCCTTTGCCAGGCCGCCTCCGGCCGGCATGACCTGGTCGAGCAGCTCCGCCTCGAGCGTGCCGATCAGCGACGCGAACGTCGTCACGTTGGCCCGGACCCAGCCGGCCCGATCCACGACGTCGGCGCGCTCGACGATCCCCGGCAGGTCCGTCCCGAGCGCCGCCGAAAGATGGGGCACGATGCGGTCCATCGCCGCGGCATAGTCGGCCTCGCTCGCCCGCAGCTCGTCCTTCGACAGCGCGCCGGGCGCCGACCGAAGGCGCTCGATCGCGAACGACTCGGCCCGCCGCCAGTCGACGAGCCCCTGGCGGGCCGCCTTCTCGGCGCGCCGGCCGAGGACGGTGGCCGCCGCCCCGAGCGCCGAGCCGACGAGGAAGCCCGCCTGCCACAGTCGGTCGTCCCGCCAGGCCGGCCCGGCCGAGCCGCGCCCGGCGCGACCGCGCTCGCCGGAGCCTCCGCCGCGCCCGCTCACGACGCCGCCACTCCGAGGTCGATCCCCTCGACCTCGAGAAACGTGTCCCCGAACAGTCGCCGGGCGACCGCGCGGAACGCCTCGACATCGCCGGTCGTGAGCTGGACGTGGGTCGCCGGGGTCGCCTCCTCGACGGGACGCTCGTGGCCGCCGGCGCCCGGATCGGCCGCGGTGCCGCGTGTCGTGCCCGGGGTCTCGAGGCCGTTGATCGCGAGCAGCTCGCTCAGCGCCGACGCCGTCGCGGTGGCCGAGTCGACGATCGCGACCCGGTCCCCGGCGACCCGGCCGATGACCGGAGCGAGGAGCGGGTAGTGGGTGCAGCCGAGGAGCAGCGTGTCGATCCGGGCCGACGACGGCAGGGGAAACACGAACTCGCCGGCGGCGTCACGTTCACCGAAGAGCGGGGCGAGCGACTCGGCCACGATCGCCTCGACGTCGGGGCCCGACAGGCGACCCGACTCGACAAGCGGGACGAAGTCGGGCGTCGCGTGTTCGTAGACCTCGACCGCGGGGTTCTCGTCCTTGATCGCCGAGAAGTAGGCGTGCGACCGGACGGTCGCCGGCGTGGCGATGACCCCGACCCGCCGGTTGCGAGTCGTGAGGGCGGCGGTCACCGCCCCCGGCCGGACGACGCCGAGGATCGGCAGGTCGTAGCGGCGTCGGAAGTCGCCGAGGGCGACCGCGGTCGAGGTGTTGCAGGCGACGACGATCGCCTTGACGTCGCGTTCGACGAGCGCGTCGAGCGACTGGGTCGAAAAGGTCCGGACCTCGTCATCGGGCCGCGTGCCGTACGGCGCCCGGGCGTTGTCCCCGAGATAGACCGTCGATTCGTTCGGCGATCGGCGGAGGATCTCGCGGAGGACCGTCAGCCCGCCGACGCCCGAGTCGAAGACGCCGATCGGCCGCGGGTCGGACACCGCGCCCCGGCCTACCGCCGGCCCGCGACCGTCGCGGGAACGAGGCCGTGGACGGCGAGCAGGTCCTGAGCGACCCGGACGACGTCCTGGCTGATCGCAGCCGACGGGTTCGCCAGCACGAAGGGCACGCCCTGGTTGTTGCTCTCGACGACGAGGTGGCCGTCGGAGACGACCTGATGCTCGGGCACGCGACCGATCGCCCGCTCGAGGGCGCCGGGCTCGATGCCGCCCGGCGAGTCGGCCCGGTTCACGAGATAGCGCACCTTCGAGGCGGGGTAGCCGATCGCCCGGAAGGCGTCGGCGGCGGCGACGGTGTTGTGGATCGTCGTCGAGTCGTACGTGACGATCTCGACGATCGTGTCGCTCAGGTCGAGGAAGCCGAGGTTGATGTCGTTCAAGACCGACGACATGTCGATGACGATCGCGCCGTAGACCCGGCGCAGGAGCGAGACGACCTTGTCGACGTCGCGGCTCGTGATCATCTCGGCCATCTCGACCCGCGGCGGGGCCAGGAGGATGTCGATCCCCGACGGGTCCCGCCAGAGCACGTCCTGGAGATCCGACTCGGCGACGCGGTCGGTCGGCAGGTCGAGGATCGACGGCGCGTCGACCGGCACCTTGAGGAGCGAGCGCAGGTCGCCGAACTGCAGGCTGCCGTCGATGAGCACGGTTCGCTGGCCGAGCTGGCCGATCGCGACCGCGAGGTTGAAGGCGAGCGTCGTCTTGCCGACGCCGCCCTTCGGCGCGAAGACGGAGTAGACCCGCGACGCGCCGGTGGTCGTCTGCGACTCGAATTCCTTCCGCACACTCGAGATCCGAGACATGAGGTCGAAGCCGGAGAACGGCATCGCGAGCACGCCGTGGATGCCGTGCGACGGGTCGACCTCCACCGGGTTCTGGGGAACCGTGAGCACGATCACCGGCACGTTCAGACCCGATTCATGGATCTGGCGGACGAGCTGGAGGCCCTTGACCCGACCCTGGAGCAGGGCGTCGACGACGAGGACGTCGGGCCGGATTTCCTTGACCTGTCCAACCACCTTGGCGCCGTCCGACATCACGTCGAGCAGCTTCACCGCGGTCTGCGCGTTGAGCAGGCCGCGGATGTACTGCGCGACCTGCGGGACGTCCTCGACGAGGAGCAGGCGCGTCTGATCGGAGGATGCCATCGGGCCGAGTGTACCAAGCCGGGCGGGGCCGGCCGTCCGGGCCGGAAGTCCGGGGTGCGACATGCGCCGATCGGCTGGGCGCCGACGGTCCATGGCGTCGGGTCAACGGCGCTCGGCGATGAGGATGAGTCGATCGCTGTCGGGCCCGATCGGCTCGAGGCCGTAGCCGCCGGCCAGTGTCTCGACGACGAGCCCGGCGCTCTCGGCGAAGTCCTGCAGCTCGCCCGCCGAGACGAGGCGGAGCGCATCGTGGCGAATCCAGCGCCGGGTCGGTCCGCCCTGGCGGCCCGCCTCGAAGATCGACGTGAGATGGACGATGCCCGTCGCGACGTCGTGCTGCGCCGCGGCGGACTTCGTGACGAGCTCGCCGCTCTCGGGATCGGTCCGCTCGTACTCGAGGATGAGCCGGCCGTCGAAGCGGGCGAGGTCCTCGCCGTCGGGCAGCCAGATGTCGGCGACCGCGAGCCCGCCCGGACCGAGGTGGCGGGCGATGGTCCGGAACGCTTCGCGCTGCGCGTCGCGGGTGGCGAGGAGAAAGAGCGAGTTGAGCGGGATGAACGCGAGACCGAACGAGCCGGCCGCCGGCAGCTCCAGGCCGATCAGGTCGGCGGCGACGAACTCGATCCGATCGCGGATCGCCGGACCGGCTGCCTCGGCGCGGCGACGGGCCCGCTCGAGCATCGCGGGGTCGATGTCGACCGCGGTGACGGAGCGCCCGGCGGCCGCGAGCGGGACCGCCAGCCGGCCCGTGCCCGCGGCCAGCTCGAGGATCGGCCCGCCGGTCCGGGCGGCGAGCGCGAGGTAGAGGTCGAGGTCGCCGGGGTCCTCGACGAGGTCGAGGTCGTAGAGACGGGCGAGCGCGCTTGCCGCGTCCTCGGCCGGCTCGGTCATCGGGCCCCGGCGTCGCGGCCCGGCTCGAAGCGGACGGTCGCCCCGCCGCGGCGCTTGACGGCGAGGGCGCTGATCGCCTCGAGCGCCGCCCGGTTGGCGACCATCGCGGTCGCTTCGGCGTGGTCGTAGGGCGGCGAGACCTCGACGACGTCCATCCCGGCGAGTTCGACCGCGCCGACGACGCGCCGGACGGCCCGCAGCAGCTCGCGGGGCAGCAGTCCGCCGGGCTCGGGCGTGCCGGTCCCGGGCGCCGAGCCGGGGTCGACGACGTCGATGTCGACGCTCAGGTAGATCGCATCGGGGCCGTCGAGCGCCTCGTCGATCGCCTGGTCGACGACCGCCTCCGCGCCGCGCTCCTCGATCTCTGTCATGAAGTGGTAGCGGAGCCCCTGCTCCTGCATCCACTCGAACGTCTCGACCGGCGGCCAGTAACCGCGCAGCCCGACCTGGACGAAGTTGCGCCCCGCGACCGCGCCGCTCTCGATGAGCCGGCGCATCGGCGTACCGTGGCCGGCCAGGACCCCCCAATCGTCGTTCGCGGTATCGGCATGGGCGTCGAAGTGGACGATCCCGATCGAGCCCGGCCGGCGGACCTCGGCGACGGCCGTCGCGGACGGCCACGTGATCGAGTGGTCGCCGCCGAGGACGATCGGGATCGCCCCGGTGCGGGCCACCTCGCGGACCTTGCGGTAGATGAGGGCGTGGGCCCGCTCGATCCAGGCCGGCACGATGTTCGCGTCGCCGGCGTCGACGACCGTGAGGAGCTCGAACGGCTCGACGCCGAGCTGGAGGGAATTGATCGAGCCCGAGGTGTACTGGGCCTCGCGGATCGCCCGCGGGCCGAAGCGCGCACCCGGCCGGTGGCTCACCGCGTCATCGAACGGCGCGCCGATCACCGCGACGTCGACGAGCCGGGCATGGAGCTCGCCCGGGTCGGTGACCCACGGCAGGTTCATGAACGTCGTCGGGCCGACGTAGGTCGGCAGCTCGAAGTCGCTGTACGTCTCGAAGTCGCGGTCCCAGCCGTTCGTGGCCGCGAAGTCGCCGGCGGCAGCGTCGGGCGGCGGATCCGACGTCGGGTCGTGGGGGCGCTCAGCCACGAGGACCTCCGAGCGGACGACGTGGGCCGCGCCGCACGCGGCGATCGTCCTGCCTGGGAGCGCCGCCGGTTCGCAACGGACGTCCAGCGGGGCGCGCCGGACCGCATCCTAACATCCGCCACCTGCGGGTCCCCGCGAGGCGGCCGGCGGGAGGCGGGGCCGGCGCGAGGCCCGGTTGGCTCAGGCCTCGCCGCGGAACTCGCGCCAGGCGGCCGCGACGAGCGCCGGGTCGGCGAAGAGCTCGTAAGCGACCTGGGCGACGAGGGTCGCGGCCAGGAGCGTCGTCTTGTCTGCCCGCGGCGTCGCGGCCGCGTCCCGGAAGAGCAGCGAGTGGCCGGGCGTCCCCTCCTCGGCGATCGCCAGGTCCGGATGGATCGTCGGGCAGACCCAGCTCACGTTGCCCATGTCGGTCGAGCCCGAGTTCGGGTCGGGGCCCTGGTCCTCGATCCCGTAGGCCGCCGCGTTCGCGACCCAGCGGTCCTCGAGCGTCCGGTTCCGCTTCATCGTCATCGCCCCGCCGGAGAACGTGACCTCGGCGGTCGTGTCGGTCGCGAGGGCGGCTCCCTCGGCGAGCGACCGGAAGCGCTCCTTCATCGTCCCGTAGTAGGCCTGATCGGGGCTGCGCAGCATGAACCAGGCCTTCGTCCGGTCGGGGATGATGTTCGCGGCCGTGCCGCCCTCCTGGATGATCCCGTGGACGCGGACATCCGGACGCAGCTGCTGGCGCCAGAGCCCGACCGTCGAGAACAGCGTGATCATCGCGTCCAGCGCGTTGCGGCCCTTCCACGGGTCGGCGGCCGCGTGGGCCTGCAAGCCGGTGAAGACGACCTCGACGTCCTCCGAGGCGAGCGGGTCGGACTGGACGTGGTTGCGGTCGCAGGGGTGGAAGAGGAGCGCCGCGTCGATCCCCTCGAACAGGCCGTCGTCGATCATGAACTGCTTGCCTGAGCCCCGCTCCTCCGCCGGCGTGCCGAGGAAAACGATTTCGCCGGGCAGCTCGTCGGCGATGGCGGCGAGGGCGATTGCCGCTCCGACCCCCGACGCCGCCATCGTGTTGTGGCCGCAGCCATGGCCGAGCCCGGGCAGCGCGTCGTATTCCGCGAGGATCCCGATCCTCGGCGACGATCCGCCGCGACCGCCCGGCCGGACGGCCCGGATCGCGGTCGTGAGGCGGCCCGCGGGATGCTCGGTCTCGAACCCGTGCCGACGAAGGGCCTCGACGATCCAGGTCGCCGCCTGGTGCTCCTCGAAGGCGGGTTCGGGATTAGCGTGGATCCGGTGGGACAGCTCGAGAATCTCCGAGCGGGCCGCCTCGACGGCGTCCGCCAGGCGTCGCTTGGCGTCGGCGTGCGGCTCCGCCGGGTGGGTCGTCGCAAGGGATGTGGCCACGGGCGCCTCCGGTTCTCAGCGTTCGACGGACAGCGTCGCCTCGGCGACGGCGACCAGCGCGAGGACGAACAACGCGATCGGGAGCTGGAACACCCCGTTGAGGCGGAGGACGACGAACAGCGCCACGACGAGGAAGACCCAGCCGCCGCGCCGGACGGCCCGGATCCAGTCGCCACGATACGCGATGCGGCGGTGCCGGGCGAAGACCGCCAGCCACGACAGCGACGCGCTCCACAGTCCGACCATCAGCCCGAGCAGCAGGGCCCCGAGGTAGCCGGCGCCGGCATCGACCGCGGGATCGCGGGTCTGGAAGACGAGGACCACGAGCAGGAACACGACTCCGCCGGCGGCGAGCAGGCCGAGATTCGCGAGTCGGTCGCGGGGTTCCATGACGAGGGAGTCTAGGCGGTCAGCGCCCCCGATCACGAGCCGGATCGGGCCTCCACGCCCGGCGGGGTGTCCTCGGACTCGGGCGACGACGCGACGCCGCCGGGCGCGCTCGTCGCCGTGCCGCCCGCGTCGCCGGACGCCGTCGTCGCCTCGAGCAAGTCGGCCGGCGACATGGGCTTGAGGAGGACGGCGTGGACGAGGTCGCGGTGGCGGCGGGCCTCGGCGGCCCGGTCCGGGTCGCCGGTCATCATCACGATGCGGATTCCCGGCCGGAGCACGGCGACCCTCGCCGCGAGCTCGATCCCGCTCATCCCCGGCATCTCGATGTCGGTCAGCAGGACCGACGGTCGAGCACGGCCGTCGGCGATCATGAACAGTGCGTCCCGGCCGGCGGCCGCCGTATCGACCGCGGCGCCGCCCCGCCGTAGCGTCCGGGCCAGGAGGCCCCGGAGCGCCGGGTCCTCGCCGACGACGAGCACGGACCAGGACGGGGCCCGCGAAGGCGGCCCGGCTGGCGGCCGCGCGGGCGAGGGCCGGCGCGGGTCGCCCGGCCCGTGCGACGACATCGCCGATGGATCCTCCGTGCCCTGGAGCCCCCGCGGTGACCGGCTGGGTGGTGCATCCTCGCACCGCCGCGGGCGCCCGCCAACTCGGGCATTCGCCCTATCTCGGTCGGCTCCACTCGAGGGGGCTCGAGCGGACCGGCGCGAGGAGCCCCGGAAGGTCCGAGAGCGCGTCGAGCTCGATGTCCGGCGCGACCGTGCCGTCGCGCTCGCTCGACGGCAGCGGCGAGTCGGCCGGGCGGCGGCGCAGGTACGCCGTCCGCCAGCCGGCCGCGGAGGCGCCGACCACGTCCGCGGCCCAGTCGTCGCCGACGTGGAGGAGCGCGGCCGGCGGCGGGTCGCCGAGCGCGGAGCGGGCCGCGGCGAAGATCGCCGGGTGCGGTTTGATCATGCCAACCCGCTGGCTCACCACGATTGCCGCCAGGTGCGGCGCCCAGCCGGCGGCCTCTACGTATCGATCGATCACCGCGGCATGCGGCCAGTTCGATAGGATCGCGACGGGACGCCCGGCCGCGAGGTCCTCGAGGAGCGACCCGACGGACGGCGGCGCCGGGACGAGCCGGACGAACGCGTCGCCGTACGCCCCGACCGCCCAGTCGATCTCGCCGGGCTCGGAGCGGCGGGCGGCCGCATCCTGATCCCACGGCTCGTCGGTCGGCGGCGGCGCCATGCCCCGGAGGCGAGCCAGGAGGCGCACGAATCGCTCGGCGAGGTCGACCTCGCGGAACCGGGGCACCTCCTCGCGGAACTGTCGGTCGCGCTCCTCGTGCCATGCAGCGAGGTACGCGTCGAGGTCGAACGGCCCGAGCCGCTCCGAAACCGCGCGGGCCGTGGCCTCGACGACGCGGACGAGCGCCGCGCGGTCGACCGGGACGAGCGTGTTGCCGAAGTCGAACGTGATCGCCGCCGGGTCGAGCGTCCGCGGCCGGGTCACGAGGCGACGCTGGACGGGCAGATCTCGCGATACGGGCAGTAGCCGCAGGACATGCGGTCCGGCTTGGGCGAGTAGTCTCGGGCCCGCATGCCCGCGGCGGCGACGGCGATCCGGCGGCGGGCCTTCGCCAGGCGTGCGGGGTCCACCTCAGCCCGCCCGACGAGCCCCGAGTCGAGGAAATGCAGCTGGACGTAGTCCGGCAGGCGGCCGCTGACCGCCTCGTAGCCCATCGCGTAGATCTGGAGCTGAAGCGAGTCGCGAGCCCGCTGACGGGCGCGGGCCGGATCGCGAACGTCGCTCGACTTGTAATCGGTGATCGTGACCCGCTCGCGGCCGGTCAGCTCGAGCGTCGGCGAGACGACGTCGGCGTGCTGCGGCCCGTCCGCTCGTCCCGGGGCCGGACCATCGCCCGGCTCGATGTCGACCCGGTCCCAGCGGCCCCGAACCCGATCCCCGTCGAGGCTGAAGCTGAAGTCGCGCTCGACATAGGCCGGGATCACCGCACCGGGCTCGAGCTGCTGGGCCCGGAAGCGGCGGAGCGATTCGCGGCCGGTAGCCAGGCGGGACTCCTCGTGCTCCCGCGAGAGGAACCCCTCGTTCGTCCAGGCCAGCTCGAAGGCGGCCGTGAGCTCCGCCTCCGACATGACCTCGCCGCGAGCGTGGCGGCGATGGAACTCCTGGACCGCCTTGTGCAGGGCGGACCCGTACACGAGGGCGTGGTGCGGCGCGAGTGGCACGCGGAGGATGTGGCCGAACTTGTACTTGAGCGGACACGTGAGGTAATCGTCGATCGCGTAGTAGCTGAGGAGCAGGGGCTCGTCGATGCCGCCGCGCGGCGTCTCGGGCGCGGGCTGGCGCTCCTCGAATGCCGCGAGCCGCTCGAGAGCCGGCGCGGCCGCCCGCGAGCCACCGGAGCCGCTCGCCGGCAGGTCGAGTGCCTCGAGAACGAACGGCGAGATCCGTCGGGCGAGCCCGCCCCCGTAGTCGGCGGCGTGGCTCAGAATCAGCTCGTCCCGGGCGCGGGTCATCCCGACGTAGAACAGGCGGCGCTCCTCCTGGAGCTGGAAGTCGCCCTCGGGCAGCGTCTCCCGGATGAGCTCCAGCGGCAACGTCAGCGGATCGCGCCGACCGTGCGTCGGGAACCGGCCGGCGACGAGGCCGGGCATGTAGACGACCGGGAACTCGAGGCCCTTGGCCTTGTGAACGGTGAGGACCGCGACCGCGTCGGCGTCGGGATCGAGATCGGCGGTCGGCGGGTCGTCGCCGGCTTCGATGAGCGTCTGCAGGTGGCGGGCGACGAACGTCGCCCGGTCGTCGGCGAGGAGCGCCGACTGGGCTCGCACGATGTCGAAGAACCGGGCGATGTTGCGCAGGGCATCCTCGGCAGCGGTCCCGTCCGAGCCGGCGAGGCCGGAGATCGTGCCGCTGTCGCGGAGGAACGTGTAGAGGACCTCGCCGGCCGATCGCTCGTGGGCCAGCTTCGAGTACCGCCGCAGGTCGCCGACGAGCCGTCCGACCGCGGTGCGCGTCGTCTCGCCGACGCGCAGGATCCCCGGCTGGCGTTCGAGCTCCTCGAGGATCTCCCAGACGCTTCGATGGCGCCGCCGGGCCGTCGTCACGATCGCGGTCAGGTCCTCGCCGCCCAGGCGGTACGGCTCCGAGGTGGCGAGGGCGTAGACGTCGACGCTCGACGACAGGTCGGCGACGGCCCGTAGGAACGCGAGGAGCCGGCGGATCTCCGGTCGGGCGTACAGCCCCGACGTGCCCGAGAACCGCCACGGAACGCCGGCGACGTTGAGGCTCCGCAGGATCGGGTCGGCGTGGGAATTGGCCCGAACGAGAACCGCGATGTCCCGGGGCCGGGTCCCGGCGGCGAGCCGCCGCGCGATCTCCGTCGCGATCCAGTCCGACTCCTCGGCACCGGTCGCGAAGCCCTCGAGGCGCACGCCGGCCGCCTCGGCCGGGAGGTCGCGCTGCGGCCGGAGTCGCTTCGCGATCCCGGCTCGGATCTCGAGGCGGTCCGGGTCGTTGAACCGGACGAGGCGGTAGGAGGCGTCGAGGATCGGCGGGAGCGAGCGGTAGTTGCGACGAAGGACGACGGTTCGGGCGTCCCGATAGCGGTCCCGGAAGCCGAGGATGTTGCTGATCGCCGCGCCCCGGAACTTGTAGATCGACTGGTCGTCGTCGCCGACGACGGTCACGTTGCGGTGTGGCTCGGCGAGGATCGCCACGAGCTCGGCCTGGGCCCGGTTCGTGTCCTGGAACTCGTCGACCAGGACGTACCGGAAGCGTGACTGGAGCTCCGCCCGCGCGGCCGGCGAGGTTCGCACGAGGCGGAGGGCCAGGCCGACCTGATCGCCGAAGTCGACGAAGCCGTTCGCGGCGAGCAGCTCCTGGTAGCGGGCATAGGCCCGGGCGAGCTCGCCCTGGCGGCGGGCCTCCTCGGCGAGCGCCTCGTCCTCCGGTGCCGCGGCGGCACGGGCGGCGAGCCGGCTCGCGTGGTCGACGTAGCCGACGGGCGAGACGTCCTCGTCCTTGCAGCGGCTGAAGTGCGTCGCGAGCGCGCCGAGGAAACGGGTGGGATCGCCGAGCGGGCGGTATTCGTCGAGCTCGAACTCGAAGAGATGCTCGCGCAGGAAGATGACGCTCTCCGGCCGGGTGAGGACGCGGACGTCCGACGGCAGGCCGAGCTCGAGCGCGTACTCCCGGATGAGCCGGTCGCCGAACGCATGGAACGTTCCGATCGCCGCGTCCGTGTAGCCGTACGGCACGAGCTGGTCGACCCGGACCTGCATCTCGGCCGCCGCCTTCTCGGTGAACGTCAGGGCGAGGATCTCCGACGGGCGGGCCCGGCGGGTCGCGATGAGCCACGCGATCCGGCGGGTGATCACCTGGGTCTTGCCGGTCCCCGCCCCGGCCACGACGAGCAGCGGGCCGTCGCCGTGGGTGACCGCCCGGAGCTGCTCCGGGTTGAGACCGCCGAGGAGGGCGTCGAGCCCGGCCGGCGGATCGCCCTCGAGCGGAGCAGCCGGATGGTCCGCGACGAAGCCGTGCCAGACGGGGATCTGCTCGAGCGGCGAAGGCTCGCGGCGGGAGCGCGGACGCGTCATCGTGTCGCCGCGGGGGGTCCGGTCGGGGGGCATGCCGCCATCCTGCCGAGACCCCGTGACACCTTGCCTGTCAGACCGCCGCGCTCGACCGGTCGGCATCGGCCGGTCGTCGGGCCGCGAGCGGCCGGGCCATCGCGAGGCGGAGCGCTTCGGTCTCCTCGGCCGACAGGGCCGCGTCGGATCGGCCGGCCGTGACCGCCTTCGCGTAGACCCGCGTGCCCGTTCGGGCGTGGAGACTGCTGACGACGAAGCCGTCGCCGGCCGCATCGGTCAGGGCCAGGGCGAAGCTCTGGTTGCCGCCGGTGTCCTCGAAGGGGTTGAAGCGGACGAGGCCCACCCGCTGGATCGCCCGCTTCCCGTCGGCCTCGAGGACCGCCGAGCGGGCGGCCAGCTCGTCGAGCTCGCGGGCGACGGCGAAGACCTTGTCGAGGTGGGCCTCGAGGATCGCCTCGAGGTTGCGGCCCTCGGCGCCGCGGGTGATCCCGTCGAGTCGCCGCCGCAGCCGGGAAATTCGCCGACCCTGGACCGCCACCGCGAGGACGAGCGCCAGGAGCACGATCCCGACGCCCGCGACGATCGCCCCAAGGTTCGGCTCGACGAGAGCGTTCAGATCGATC
>DASTVH010000380.1:0-4687 GCA_035759195.1 Candidatus Limnocylindrales bacterium | reverse complement strand
GCCTGACGGATGCGCGATCGCCCGACCCTGGAGGTCATGGAATGGACGCACGAGGCACGGACGGGAGCGAGTCTCTCGAACGTCGAGTCGCGAGTCTGGAGGCGCGCGTCAGGCTGCTCGAGAGTCTGACCCCTCGGGCGGCCGAGCCGGCCGCGCGACCGGTGCCGCCGTCGTCGTTCGCGAGCTCCGCGAGCCCGCAGATCGGCGCGGCGGCGGCGGGAGCCGGATCAGCGCCGAAGCTCTCCGGCACCGGACCGCTGTGGTCGAAGGCCCCGGATGGCCCGTCCACGGCGCCCGTGGACCTCCAAGGGCGCAGCGCCTCCCTACCGGGCGGAGCTCAGGACGCGGCAGCGTCCGCTCCGGCGACACCCGGCGTCCCGTTCAGCCTGGCCGACCTCGAAGCCCGTATGACCGGCCGGGCGCTCGCCTGGGTCGGCGGCCTCGCACTCGTCCTGGGTGCGATCTTCTTCCTGAACATGGCGTTCAGTCGGGGCTGGATCGGCCCGGAGCTGCGCGTGGTGATCGGGCTGGCGGCCGGGACGATCGCCATGGTCGTGGGCGGGTTCCTCCTCGTTCGCGGTGATCGCCTCGTGGGGCACGTGCTCACCCCGGTCGGGCTGGCCGTCATCTCGATCAGCATGGTCGGCGCGACCCGCCTGTTCGATCTCGTCCCGGTCCCGGTCGGCTTGCTCGTCGTCCTGCTGAGTGCGATCGGGGCGGCGGCGCTCGCCGTGCGAACGGACTCGCCGGTCGTGGCGGCGTTCGGGCTCGTCGCGGTCCTCGCCTCGCCGCCGCTCCTCGGGTCCGCGCCGGACGTCACGACGCTGGCCTTCGTCGGCGCGGTCCTCGTCGGGACGTCGGCCGTGTCGGTGTGGAGGACGTGGGGCTGGTTGCCGCCGCTCGCGTTCCTGCTCTCCGCGCCCCAGGCCGCGTTTTGGATCCTGGGCGATCCCGAGCCTTCCGTCGGCCTCCTGGGGATCGGCCTGTTCTGGCTCGTCAATATCGTGGCCGCCGGCGGCGAGGAGTTCCGGCGCCGCCAGCAGACGCTCAGTCCATCCTCTGCGAGCCTCCTGCTCGGCAACGCCGCGTTCCTCGTCTGGGCGGGGTTCCAGCTGCTGGACGCCGACCTGATCGGATTGCGCGGGGTGTTCCTCGTGCTCGTCGCGCTCGGCCACCTGGCCGTCGGGGCGTACTTCCTGCGTCGGGACGGCGATCGGACGCTCTTCGGCCTGCTGACCGCCGGTACCGGCATTGCGGCCCTGACGATGGCCGCCCCGATCCAGCTCGAGGCATCGGCCGTGCCGGTCGCCTGGGCGGCCGAGGCCGTCGCCCTCGCCTGGCTCGCGGCTCGTCGAGACCACCGCTACAGCGCGCGCGCATCGGGGGTCCTGTACGGGATGGCGGGAACGGCCGTGATCTGGCTGCAGCCGGGGGCTGCCGAGCCGTCCACCGTTCCATTCGCCAATCCCGAGGGCGCCGGGCTGGTGTTCTTCATCGCCGCGGTCGCGGCGGGGACATGGCTCGCCCGAAGGGGCTGGACCGGTTCCGCCCTCGCCGCCTGGGGCCTCGTGGTCGCGGCACGCGCCGCTCCGGGTCAGCTCGATGACGTGGCGCTCGTCGCCGCGTGGGCGGGCCTGCTCGTGGTCGGCCTTGCGATCGTTCCGCTGCTCGCCGACGGCCGGGTCGGGGCGCCGGTCGCCGGCGGCCGCGTGCTGCCGTTCGACCCCTGGCTGCCGCTCGCATCGCTCGGGTCGTGGGCCCTGGCAGTCGGCCATGTGCTCGCCGTCGAGCTCCCGATCGACGACTTCGGCACGAGCCGCCTGCCCGCGATCCCGTTCACCGATGACGGCGCGATCGCGGTTGCCGTCCTCGTCGCCACCGCGTTGGCGGGCGCGTCCGTTCTCGGCGAGCGGAACGCCCTGCGATCGGCCGTGGCCGCCTCGGGGCTCCTCGTCGCGTATGCCATCCCGTACGAGGTCGGGTGGTGGGCGACCGCCGTCATGTGGTCCGGCCTCGCGGTCGCTGCCGTTGTCGCCATGCGATTGCCGATCATCGCCCACCCGTTCTTCCGGGTCGCGTCGGCGGGTCTGATCGTGGCGGCCGCCTGCGTCGCGATCGGTCTGGTCGCGCCGCCCTCGCGCCTTGTCGTGTCGTCGGTCGCCACCGACCCGCTCGCCGTCCTCCAGGCGGTGGCTTCGATCGGTGCCTGCATCGCCGCCGCATCGCTCCTGGCACGCACCGAGCCGAGCCGGTCGAGGGCGCGTTGGGCGTGGATCGGCGCGGGCGTCGCCGCGGCCTACGTCCTCTCGGTCGTGGTCGTGGACCTGGTCGGCCTGACGCTCCGGGAGGGTGTCGACATCGAGGAGCTCCGACGGCGCGGTCATGTGGCGCTGAGCGTCCTCTGGGCCCTGCTCGGAATCGCCGCCTTCGTCGTCGGCCTCCGGACGAAGGCGGCGCTCCTCCGGCAGGCCGGACTGGCGCTCCTGGCGATCACGGCCGTCAAGGTGTTCGTGTTCGACCTCGCCGCACTGGACGTCGCGTACCGGGTCATCTCGCTCGTCGCCCTCGGGCTGGTCTTCCTTGCCGGCGCGTGGTTGTGGCAGCGCAGCCAGCCCAAGCCGCCGATCCACGGAGGCGTGCCGCCCGCCTGAAGCGCCGAGCCGTGCCCACCGTCTGGCGACGACCGCCCGACTCCGACCGCATGGCCGGTGTAGGATCGGCCGACGATGTCCGACCCGACCGAGGTCCCCGTCACCTCCCCGCCGCCGCCCGGCGCCGCCGGTCTCGGCTCGATCGAGGCCATCCAGGACCGGTTCCGCGAGCGCGACTACGTCTGCGACCGCTCGCTCGCGACCGCGGTCTTCCTCGGGCTCCAGCTCGGCCGGCCGCTGCTCCTCGAGGGCGAGGCCGGGGTCGGCAAGACCGAGCTGGCGAAGGTCCTCGCGGCGAGCCTCGGGTCGAAGCTCATCCGGCTCCAGTGCTACGAGGGCCTCGACGTCAACGCCGCGGTCTACGAATGGAACTACCCGCGACAGATGCTCGAGATCCGCCTGCTCGAGGCGCGCGGCGAGGCGACGAGCGCGAACGCGCACGACATCTTCGGACCGGAGTTCCTGATCCGCCGGCCGCTCCTGCAGGCCCTCGAGAGCGACGGCGAGGCCGAGCCGCCGGTCCTCCTCATCGACGAGATCGACCGGGCCGACGAGGAGTTCGAGGCGTACCTCCTCGAGATCCTGTCCGACTTCCAGGTCACCGTTCCCGAGATCGGCACGATCCGGGCCGAGCGGCCGCCGCGGGTGATCCTGACCTCCAACCGCACTCGCGAGGTCCACGACGCGCTCAAGCGACGCTGCCTCTACCACTGGATCGACTACCCGTCGGCCCAGAAGGAGTACGAGATCGTCTCCGCGCGCGTGCCGGAGGCCCCGGAGCGGCTCGCCCGCGAGGTCGTCGGATTCGTCCACCGCCTCCGCGAGGCCGATCTCACGAAGGTGCCGGGCATCGCCGAGACGCTCGACTGGGCCGCGGCACTGCTCTCACTGGGTGCCCGCGAACTGGCCCCCGAGCTCGTCGACGAGACGCTCGGCGTCGTCCTCAAGTACGAGGAGGACATCCGGCGGGTTCGCGGCGAGACGTCCCGGCGCTACCTCCAGGAGGCGGCCGCCCGGCCCTGAGGCCGCGGCCCGGGACGCCCGAGATGACCTACGCCCCCGATCCCGCGATCGTCCGCTCCCCCTCCGGCGGCGAGGTGGACGGTCGCCGCCTCCTGGCCGAGGCGGTCGGCTTCGGCCGGGCGTTGCGGACGGCCGGCCTGGCGATCGACCTCGGTGCCGCCGTGGACTTCGCGCGGGCGCTGACGCTCGTCGATCTCGGCGTTCGCGAGGAGGTCCGCGCGGCAGGGTCGGCGGTCTTCGTCCGGCGCCGCGACGACCGCGAGGTCTACAACCGCGTTTTCGACCGCTGGTGGCGGCAGCGCCGGCCGCGCCTGCCCGGCGAAGGGCCCGCGACGGACCGGCCCCGCGAGCAGGTGCCCGCCGAGCCGGAGGACGACAGCCTCGGCTCGCAGGCCGAACCGACGAGCGACGAGACCGGCGAGAAGGGCACCGTCGACGGCGTTCCGCTGCCGATGTCGGGCGGCGACGAGAGCCAGGACGAGGCCGACATCGACGGCCACATCGCGGCGCCCGATGCGTACAGTGCCGCCGAGGCCCTCCGCCACCGCGACTTCGACCGGATGACGCCCCAGGAGCTGCGCGACGCAGAACGTCTCGTCGACCTCCTCGAGCCGCGCCTCGAGCTTCGCCGGACCCGCCGCTACGAGCTGCACCACCACGGCCGCCTCCTCGCCCCGCGGGCGATGATGCGCCGGAACCTCGCGACCGGCGGACAGTTCACCGAGTGGGTCTGGCGGCGGACGATCAGGCGGCCCCGCAAGATCGTCGTGCTGTGCGACATCTCGGGCTCGATGGAGCGCCACTCGCGGCTGCTGCTGCGGTTCGTCCAGGCCCTCTCGGCCTCGTCGGCCGTCAAGACCGAATCGTTCGTCTTCGGGACGCGCCTCACCCGGGTCACGCGGCTCCTCCGGGACCGCGACCGCGACCGGGCCCTGGCTCGGGTCGCCGATACGGTCAACGACTGGGCCGGGGGGACGCGCATCGGCGAGAGCTTCCGGGCGTTCAACCAGCAC
>DASTVH010000379.1:0-3798 GCA_035759195.1 Candidatus Limnocylindrales bacterium | reverse complement strand
GAACAGGCCCGGCAGCGGAGCGATCGTCACGTACGAGCCCGGCACGTGGATCCGCTCGTCCCAGTAGACCCCGAAGCCACCGCCCGCGCCGCCGACGTCGATCGCGTCGCTCGTCTGGGTCATCCCGGCACCGTGGAAGCTTGCCCAGGCGTCGACGACGCCGGCGACGACGGGTGTACCGGGGCGGAGGTGGAGGAGCTCGGCGATCGACGGCAGGAGTCCGCCCACCGCCGTCCCGGCCAGGACCGGCGGCGGGATGCGACCGGGCGGCAGGCCCGCCGTCGCGAGTTCGGTCGCCGAGGGAAACGGCTGGTCCTCGACGAGGCTCGTGGCGGCCTCGCCGGTCATCCGCAGCGCGACGAACTCCCAGGTTGCGAGATACCAGCGGGTCGCCGCCGCAACATCGGGTTCGTTGCGCTCGATCCAGAGCGCCGGCGGCAGGCCTGCGAGCGCCCAGCCCTCGAGCCCGGTGACCTCCGCGAGCGCGGCCTGCTCGTCGGTCGAGCGGGTGTCCTGCCAGATGATCGAGGGCCGCGTCGGGCGGCCGGCGCCGTCGACCGCGACGAGGCTCGGGCCGTGGCCGTCGAGGGCGATCGCGAGGACCTCGGCCCGGCCGTTCGCCGTGAGGAAGCGGATCGCGGTCGAAAGGGCGCCCCACCAGGCCTCCGGATCCTGCTCCGCCCGGCCGGTCGCCGGATCGGCGTCGGTTCGATAGCCGGCCCGGGCCAGCCCGAGCAGCCGGCCGTCGAGCGTGACGAGCCCGACCTTCACCTCGGTCGTCCCGAGATCGATGCCGAGGACGGCGGCCTCCCGCCCGGCTTCGGTCACGCCGCGGCCTTCCCGTCGGCCAGCGCAAGGACCGCCTCCGCCGTGTGGACGTCGGTCACGAGGGTCGTGACGGCGCCCGACCGGAGGGCCCCGAGGATCGGACGGACCTTGTTCGATCCGCCGGCGATCCCGATCCGGACCGGCACCCGGTCGAGGAGCCGCGCGTCGTAGGCGATCGTCCGGTCGCGAAGCTCGTCGGCGACGAAGCGGCCGTCGAGGTCGAACGGGGCGATGAGCAGCTCGCCGACCGCCCCGGCCTTCGTCAGCTCGTCGATCGTGGCCGCCCCGAACGCCGCGCTGGTCCAGGCCGGCCCGCCGATCCCGAAGAGCGCGAGCTCGAGACGCTCCCAGAGCTCCAGGATCCGGCGGACGCCGGCGTGCGCGCAGAGCGAGGCCTTCGTCGCCGCATCGTCGACGATCCCAGGCGCGAGCAGGCCCTGGGGCACCCCGCCGATCGCGTCGGCGATCCGACGGAACGGCTCGCGGGCCGGGCCGGTGAACCAGTAGCCGCCGCAGAGCGGGACCACGGTCGCGCCGGTCTCGTGGAGCGGCTCGTCCATCGCATCGGCGACCGCCGAGACCGACGAGCCGTCACCGACCCCGATGATCGAGTCGTCGCGGATCGCGGCCCGCAGCACCTCCGCCCCGAGCCGCCCGATCATCCGCCGCCCGACGTCCGCGGGGCCGTGGAGCGCCGGGGCGAGGTGAACGGCCTGGAGCCCGAACCGGTCGCGCAAATCGTCGGCAGCCGGCGACGCCTCGGACGTGCGGTCGACGATCCGGATCTCCACGATGCCCTCGGCCCGCGCGCGTTTGAGGAGGCGCGAGACCTGGGGCCGGGTGACCCCGAGCAGCTCGGCGACGCGCGACTGGGTCTCTCCGAGCTCGTAGTAGAGCCGGCTCGCCTTGATCAGCTGATCGAGATCGGACACGTCGGGGCGGTCTGCGAGTTGTGCACACTTGCACGATACAGATGTGCAGCGGCGGAGGCAAGCGGCGTCGGGGAGCGGAAACCCTTGCGCCGAGACGCTCAGCCGGCCGCGCGCTCGTTCCGCGCCGCGGCCTCCGCGATCTTCCGGATCCGGGCCTCGCGCGTCTCTGGCCGGCGAGCGAGCGCGACCCATGCGAGCATCTGCTTCCGGGCGGACGGCGGGAACGCGGCGAAGTTCGCGGCCGCCGGCGGCTCCGCAGCGAGGGCGGCGGCCAGGTCGTCGGGCACCTCGAGCCGCTCGGCCGCGTCGAGCAGCTCCCAGGATCCGTTCGCCTTCGCCCGCTCGATCGCGGCGAGCCCGGCCGGCGCCATGCGACCCTCGGCGATGAGTCGCTCGACCCGGGCCTTGTTCGAGGCGGCCCACTGGCTGCGCTGCTTGCGCGGCGCGAAGTAGAGCATCGAGCGACCGTCGGGCGCCCGGCCGGCCGTGCTGTCGACCCAGCCGAAGCAGAGCGCCTCCTCGATCGCCGCCTCGTAGTCGACGCCGGGACGGTCCGATCTCGGCCAGCTCGCCAGGAGCCAGACCCCGCGCGCCGTCGCATGGTTGGCCTCGAGCCAGGCGCGCCACGCCGCCCGGTCGCCGGCTTCGAGCTGAGGAGCGTCCCGGAGTGCGGCCACCCGGCCAGTCTACGGTCCGCCGGCCGGCGCACGCCGCGGCGCGTGGTGGGATGATGGCGCCGCCGCGAGAGCCCGGCGATCCCCCGGAGGTGCCCATGAAGCCGCCCGTGCCGCTCGCCGCGTCCCTTGCCGGCCTCGTCATCGCCGTGGCAGCCGTCGCCTGTGGCGGCAGCGCCTCGCCGAGCCCCGGTGGAAGCTCCCCCGGGTCGGGCAGGCCCTCGGCGTCGGGGCTCCCAGGCGCCTCGACCACGCCGGGCGACGTCCCGGCCTCCGCGGCGCCGTCGCTCCTGCCGAGCGGGCTCGTGCTGCCCCACGAGGACCCGGACCTCGAGGCGCGGCTGCCCGACTCGGTCGACGGGGTGCCGATGCGCAAGCTGAGCGTCGGACCCATCTCCTCGGCGGGCAACGTCGGCGCCGAGGCGACGCGGGCGCTCGCCGACGAGATCGGCGACGGCTCCGGCAACTTCAGCCTCGCCTACGCCGACACCGCCGCCGGCGGATTCAACGTGTTCGCCCTGCGGATCCCGGGCGCCTCGACCGATGAGCTCGTCGAGAGATACACGGCGCTGACCGTCGCCGATCGGCCGGGAGCCGAGACCGACCAGCTCACGCTGGCCGGCAAGACCGTCGTCCACGTGAGCGCCCCGGGCAACCCGATCGGCGACGACTGGTTCTACGCCGTCGGCGACACGCTGTTCGGCGTCCAGGCCGGCTCCGAGGCCGACGCCGAGAAGCTGCTCGCGCTCCTCCCCTGACGTCCGCTCCGGGTCGGAGGCGCTCGTTGTCGGAGCGTCCACAACGGCCGAAGGACCGCCGCCGCGCGGACCAGAGCCGCCCGTCCGCCGCCCGGCGTTGTCGCCGCGTCCACAGGTGAGCGGCGGCGCGGGTGCCCGTCGTCGCTTGTTGTCCGTGCCGCACCAGGCGAGGCCGGGCGTGCGCGGTCAGCCGCGCAGGAGCTGCACGGCCTCCGCGCGCTCGACCGGGTCGAGGGCCGGCCCGCGAGCGAGCGCCTCGCGTAGGAGCGCCTCGCCGCCGCGGGCGTCGCCGCGGGCGAGGGCGATCGCCCCCGCATGGAACGCGACCCTCGCATCCTCGATCCCCGTCGCGCGGGCGCGGTCGCTCATGGCGGCGGCCTCGTCGAGGCGACCCAGCCGATGGAGCGCCCATGCCACGAGGTCGTAGCCGGCCGCGTCCGGCCTGGCCTCGAGCGACGCCCGGGCCTGAGCGAGGATCGCCTCCGACGCGCGGCCGTGGTCGAGCTCGAAGCCGAGCCGCTGCCGGTCGTAGAGCGCACCCGCCAGCCGTCCGAGCTCGCCGGTGAGGCGGACAGTCGCGTACAGGTCGGCTGCCACCTCGGCCTC
>DASTVH010000378.1:0-2291 GCA_035759195.1 Candidatus Limnocylindrales bacterium | reverse complement strand
GCCGCGAACGACCAGAGCCGACCGGGGCTGGGCTCGTCGGCGCGCGGCATGTCGAGGACGGCGTCGGCGATGGCGCGCCCCTCACGGAGATGGCCGCCGAGCTGCCAGTAACGCCACGTCGCCCAGCTCAGGCGCTGGGCGAGCTCGACCTCGCCGGCGTCGATCGCCCAGCGGGTCGCCGACGCGAGGTTGGCGTGTTCCTGGGTGAGGCGGTCGAGCCAGCGCACCTGGTCGGCGCCCGGCATGTGCCGCGCCGCCTCCTCGGCGAGCTCGAGCATCGCCAGCGCGTGGCGGCGGCGCGCCTCGCGTTCCTCGCCCTCCTCCACGAGCTGGCGCAGGGCGAACGTCCGGATCGTCTCGAGCATCCGGAATCGGACGCTCCCGAGGCCCGAGCGGTGGCCCCTCACGGCGCTGCGGGCGATGAGGCTGCGGTCGGCGAGCTCGAACAGGGCATCGAGCGGGTCCTCGCCGCGGCTCAGGGTCGCGACGCCGCGGACCTGGTCGAGGTCGAATCCGCCCTCGAACACCGCCAGCTCGCGGACGAGCCGGCGGCGGGCCGGATCGAGGAGCTCGTAGCTCCAGGCGATCGTCCCCTCGAGCGTCCGCTGGCGGTCGGGTACGTCGCGCGGCCCGGAGCCGGGCAGCGGCAGCCGGGCGGCGAGCCGGTCGCGGATCGCGGTCGGTGGCAGCAGCGAGATGCGGGCGGCGGCCAGCTCGATCCCCAGCGGCAGCCCGTCGACGAGGCGGCAGATCTCCTCGACGACGGACGCATCGCCGTCCGGCTGCCAGTCTGGGCGGACCGCCGTCGCACGCTCGACGAAGAGCCTCGCCGCCGGCGACATGCCGGTGGCGCCGTCGGCCGCTCCGTCGGCGGCCGGGAGCGACCCGATCGGGAACTCCCGCTCGCCGCCGACGTGGAGCGGGCCGCGGCTCGTGGCGATCACCTTCAGGTTCGGTGCCGCGCGGAGGAGTCCGGCGACGCCGGCCGCGGCATCGAGCAGGTGCTCGAAGTTGTCGAGCACGAGCAGCGCCCGCTTGTCCGCCAGGAAGTGCTCGAGGCCCTCGGCCAGCGGACGGGCGGGTCCGTCGTAGACGCCGAGCGTTCGGGCGATCGCCGCGGGGACGAGGGCCGGCTCGGCGACGACGTCGAGAGGGACGAGCCAGGCCCCGTCCGGAAAGGCAACCGCGCAGGAGCGCGCCAGCTCGATGGCCAGGCTCGTCTTCCCGACGCCGCCCGGTCCGGTGATCGTGACGAGCCGGCCCGCGTCGAGCACCGCGGCGAGGTCCCGCAGCTCTGCGTCGCGGGCAATGAAGCTCGTGAGCCGAGGCGGCAGGTTGCCGGTCGCCGCCGTACCGGTCCGGAGCGGCGGGAATTCCGACGGGAGCCCCGGTGCGTCGAGCTGGAAGAGGTGCTCCGGCTGGGGAACGTCACGCAACGCGTGCCGGCCGAGGTCGCGCACCGACGCACCCGCCGGCAGCGTCCCCTGCACGAGCGCCCGGGTCGTGTCCGACAGGACGATCTGGCCGCCGTGGCCGACGGCCGCGATCCGGGCGGCCCGGTTCACGTCGAAGCCCCCGAAGTCGTCGCCGGCGAGGTGGGCCTCGCCGGTGTGCAGCCCGATCCGCGCCCTGACCCGGACGCCATCCGGCCACGGGTGCGACTCGAGGCGCCGTTGGATCTCGATCGCGGCGCCGGCCGCGGCAGGCGCCTCGCGGAAGGCGGCGAAGAACGCATCGCCCTCGGTCCGGACCTGCACGCCGCCCGCAGCGTCGACGACGTTGCGGATGATCCCGAGCTGCGTCTCGTTCAGCACGTCCCAGCCCGAGCCGAGCGCGCGGGCCAGCCGCATCGAGCCCTCGACGTCGGTTCTCATGAAGGTGACCGTCCCGGTGGGGAGCTCCGGGCGTGACGAGTTCATTGGCGGACCTTACCCGTCGGCGTCGGCGAAGGGGAAGCGGTTTCGGGTCATCGTCGGTCAGGCGCCGGCCGATCCTCGTTCGACGAATTGTCCGTGACCCCGCCGACCGACGAAGTCGCCGTCGCGGACGACGGCCCGGCCCCGGACGAACACCGACCGGACGGCGCCGGCGACCTCGAGGCCCTCGTACGGCGTGTAGTCGCTCGTGTGGTGGAGGTCCGCGCCGCGGATCGTGCGGCGCGCGCCGGGGTCGAAGAGGACGAGGTCGGCGTCCCGGCCGACCTCGATCGCGCCTTTCCGTTCGAGCCCGAACAGGCGGGCCGGCGTGGTCGCGAGCAGGTCGACGAGCCGCTCGACGGTGACGCGGCCGCT
>DASTVH010000377.1:0-5462 GCA_035759195.1 Candidatus Limnocylindrales bacterium | reverse complement strand
ACGCCTTCGAGGAGTTCTTCGCTCGCTATCGCAACCCGATCTACCGGACGGCCTATGGCCTGACCGGCGATCGGCACGCGGCCGAGGAGATCCTCCAGGACACGTTCGCCCGCGCGTATCGCCATCGGCACACGTTCCACGCGGGCGTGTCGCCGTTGCCGTGGCTCCATCGCGTGTCCCTCAATCTGTGCTATTCGCGGCTGTCCCGGCGGCGCATCGACGCCAGCCCGATCGACGCGGCCGCCGAGCATGCCGTTGCCGACGATCGGCCGCTCCCGGCCGAGCGGGCCGAGCAGGCCGAGCTGCGCCAGATCGTCCGCGAGGGGATCGCCGCCCTGCCAGAGAAGCACCAGAGCGTCGTCGTCCTCTACTACCTCCATCGCCTCTCGCTCCAGGAGACGGCCCAGGTCCTCGGGATCCAGCTCGGCACGGTGAAATCCCGCCTGCACTACGCGCTGCGGAACCTGCGCGTCCAGCTCGAGGGCGACCGGCGCTTCGGCGGCGCCTACCTGCCGGCCTCGAACGACGAGGCGGAGGTGAACGCCTCGTGATCGACCTCTCGAGCGCTGCCGGCTGCCGCCGTCACCGGCCGGCCCTCCTCGACTTCGTCGACCACGGCGAGATCGCTCCGCGGACGGCGGCTGCCCTGGCCCATCTCGACCGCTGCGAGCGCTGCACCGCCCAGCTCGAATCGACGGTCCTCACGATCATCGCGCTGCGCCGCCTCGGCGAGGACGCCGCCCGCGCCGAGCCGCCGCCCGACGCCTGGCCTCGGCTCCGGGCCCGCCTCGAGCGCTGGCGCCCGCTGCGCTGGTCGGTCCTCTCGCCGAGCGCGGGGGTCGTGATGAGCGCGGCGATCGTGGCCGTCCTCATCGCCCCGCTTCAACTCGGCGGGTCCTCGCCGACCGCCGGCGCCCCCGAGGCCTCGGCGCTCGTGCGGACGCCCGCCTCGCCGGCCGAGCGCCGGCTCGAGGCCCGGTACATCGCCAACGTGCAGCGGGGCCGGTTCGCGGAGGACACCGTCGTCTCGCTGCAGGACTCCACCGCGAGCACGACCGCGGGCACGAACGCATCCCTATCGATCCCCCGGACCTATCCGGACAACATCAGGCGAGCGTGGAAGGAGGTGACCCCGGCCGAGCCGAGCGGGCTGCCGCCGGAGGCAATTTGACACGTGTGGGCACCGTGCCCATAGTACCCGGAGCGCAGAAGCCGACGCTCACCGCGTGCTGGCGCGCGTCCCTCTTGTCGACCATGACCCGACCAGGCAGCGCCTGAGTGGGCAGCGGCGACCGGCGGGCGCGCAGGCACGGAGCGGCAGTCTGCGACCGGAAGTGTGGGGAACACACTCAGTGGGAGGAGTATTGATGCGGAAACGTCTCGTCGGCCTGCTCGCAAGCACGGTGGTCGTGCTCGCGGCATGCCAGGGCGCCGCCAGCCCGTCGCCGTCGGCGTCGAGCCCGGCCAGCCAGCCGCCGACATCGGCCGAACCGTCGGCCTCGGCCAGCGCGTCCGGTGGCGAGGTCATCGATCTGACCGATACGTCGTACGAGCCCGAGGAGGGCGTCGACGGCGGCACGATCATCATCGGTGACTGGCAGGAAGCCAACCAGTTCAACCCGTACTATGTCGGTCAGGTGACCGAGGCGAACGTCGCGTCCGCGACGTTCTCGACGGTCTTCCAGTACTCGCACGACTACCGCTACATCGCCGACCTCGCGGAGTCCATCCCGACGGTCGACAACGGTGGCGTCCAGGCGCCCGGCGCGGACGGCGACGCGATGACGGTCACGTGGACCCTGCGCGACGGCCTGAAGTGGTCGGACGGTGAGGACCTCACCTGCGACGACTTCCTGTACGCGTTCGAGTGGGTTCTCGATCCCGACAACGTCGGCGTGATCACGACCGGATTCACCGACATCAGCGAGTTCGAGTGCGCCTCGGACACCGAGATGGTTCTCCACTTCGAGAACATCTACGAGGGCTACATCACCCTCCTCACCGCTCCGCTCCCGCGGCACTACCTCGAGCAGATCCCGATGGCGGATCAGACGAACGGTGCCGGCTTCCGGGCGGAAGAGGTCCCGAACCTGCCGACCAGCGGCGCGTTCAAGTTCGAGTCGGTGACGCCGCAGCAGGAGCTGCGCCTCGCCCGCAACGAGAACTACACGAGCCCGATCACCGGCAAGCCGGCCCACCTCGACAACCTGATCTTCAAGTGGTACGGCGATGCCGACCTGATGATCGCCGGCTTCAAGGCAGGTGAGGTCGACTTCGCGACCGACCTCCAGGACAGCGATATCCCCAAGGTCCAGGATCTCGGCGATCAGGTGTCGGCCATCCCGGCACTGCTCTACGAGTTCCTCCGCCCGAACTGGTCCGAAGGCCCGTTCGACCCGGAGACCAAGACCGGTGGCTGCTCGCGCAACCCGGCCGTCCAGGATCGTGGTGAGGGCTGCCCGACGGCCGACCCGGCGTTCCGCGAGGCCGTCGCGTTCGCGATCGACAAGAACGAGATCAACAACCGGCTGCTCGGCGGCACCGTCCAGGTCGCCAACACGAGCATCAGCCCCGGCGCCTGGTTCTTCGCGGATCAGGAGCCGACGACGTTCGACCCGGAGCAGGCGAAGTCGATCCTCGAGGAGGGCGGCTGGACCGACGAGGACGGCGACGGCATCCGTGAGAAGGACGGCCTGAAGGCCAAGATCGAGCTCTGCACGACGACCCGCCAGGTGCGCGTCGACACGCTGGCTCTGATCGCCAACTGGCTCAAGGACGTCGGCATCGAGTCCGTCGTCAACGCCGTCGACGCGACGGCGATCTTCGCCGACTACAACGAGGCCACGGCCGACACGGCGTGCGGCCTCTCGGTGAGCAACTTCGACATCGCCGAGCACGCGTTCTCGTCCTCGATCGACCCGCTCGGGAGCTACTTCAGCTACCACTCGAGCCAGTTCGAGCCGGACGGCGCGAACGACGCCCAGGTGGTGGATTCCGGCATCGACGCCGCGCTCGACACCGTCAAGAACAGCGTCGACTTCGCCGTGATCAAGGACGCGATGGCCGAGTTCCAGAAGATCTACGTCGAGAAGACCGTCGAGATCCCGCTCTACTATCGGAAGAACGTGGAGCTCGTCGGACCCAAGCTCGGCAACTTCTTCGCGAACCCGACCCAGGCGGGTCCGACGTGGAACGCCGTCGACTGGTACGTGAAGGAGGGCTGAGAGCCAGGCCCCTCCGGGGCTGACGGATCTGAGTCCAAGGTTCGGGGCGCCCGCAGTGCGGGTGCCCCGAGCCCTATCTGGACCGCAACCGGGCAATGTGCCACGATCGGCCCAACCGGCCCGGTTGCGCTCCTCGACCCGACGACCCATTCACCGATGCGGAGTGAGACGAGACAGGCGGTGAACGGATGACGAAATACATCCTCAGGCGGGTGGTTCAGGCGATCCCCGTCCTGATCGGAATCACGATCGTCGTCTACGCGATCCTGCAGCTCGCCCCGGGCGGGCCGCAGGCGAAGTTCGCCCAGAACCCGCGCATGACCAATGACCAGCGTGCGGCGTTCATGAAGGCCTGGGGCCTCGACCAGCCCATCCCGATCCAGTACTGCCGCTGGATGGGCTTCTGCGACCCGGACGGGGAGGGGATCGACCTCATCGGGCCGACCGGCTGGCCGAACTTCCTGCCGAACGCGATCAGCGGCGCCACGAACGGCATCCTCCACGGCGATCTCGGCTACTCGATCTCGTCCGGCGAGAAGGTCAACGACCGGATCGTGCGGGCGGCTCTGCCGACGTTCATCCTCGCCTCCGCGGCGTTGATCCTGTGGGTCTCGACCGCGATCCTGATCGGGGTGTATTCGGCGATCAGACGCTACTCCTGGTTCGACCAGCTCTCGACGATCTTCGCCTACGTCGGCTACGCGATTCCCACGTTCTGGTTGGGGATCATGCTCGTCTACATCTTCGGGACGGCGAAGATCCTGCCGGTCAGCGGCATCGTCGACATCCGGGCCGGGCCGGCCTTCGGCAACGATGCGTACTGGGTCTACTTCGGCCAGAACCCGGTCGACGCGATCCTCGACATCGCGAAGCACCTCGTCCTGCCGGTTGTGACCCTCGTCGTCGTCAACATCGCCGGCGACTCGCGCTTCGTCCGGGCGAGCATGCTCGACACGCTGAACCAGGACTACGTCCGGACCGCGAAGGCCAAGGGCCTGCCCGGCCGCCAGGTGACCTTCAAGCACGCCCTGCGGAACGCGCTCCTGCCGGTCGTCACCAACATCGGCCTGGAGATCCCGTTCCTGTTCAGCGGCGCGATCGTCACCGAGACGATTTTCTCGTGGCCCGGCATCGGCAAGCTGACGATCGACGCGACCACGCAGTTCGACTATCCGGTCCTGATGGGCGTCCTGCTCATCACTTCGCTCGTCGTCGTCATCGCCAACCTGCTCGCCGACGTCGCCTACGCCGTCGTCGATCCACGCATCAAGTACTGAGGACACGCCCGACCATGGCCCAGGAGATCCACGGGTCCGAGGTTCCCGAGGTCGCGGTCGCCGACATCGAGCGCCGCAAGGAAGAGGCCGGCGCCGACTACGAGGTCGGCCTCGAGTCGCTCAGCCAGGGCCAGCTCGCCTGGCGGAAGTTCCGCAAGCATCGCCTCGCCCTGATCGGGCTGGGGATCCTCGGCGGGCTCCTGCTGGTGGCCCTCGTCGGACCGTTCCTCCTGCCGTACGACTTCCTGAACGTCCCGCGGCCGGACCAGATCGTGGCGATCGGACGGGGCCCGTCTCTGGCCCATCCGTTCGGGGAGACCGGCGGCCTGCAGCGTGACGTCCTCACGCTCGTCGTGAACGGAGCGAGGACCTCGCTCTTCATCGGCTTCAGCAGCATGGCGATGGGCGTGATCATCGGAACGACCGTCGGGGCGATCGCGGGATATGTCGGTGGCTTCGTCGACAACCTGCTGATGCGGGCGGTCGACGTGATGCTCAGCCTGCCGATCCTGTTCGTGATCCTCGTCGTCGCGAACTTCCTGGGCGGCGGCCGGGGCTCGCCGGTCCTGCTCGTCCTGATCTTCGGGTTCTTCAGCTGGATGGGCGTCAGCCGCCTCGTGCGGAGCCTCTTCCTGTCGATCCGCGAGCGGGAGTTCGTCGAGGCGGCCCGGGCCGTGGGCGTCCGCGATCGGCGGATCATCTTCAAGCACATCCTGCCGAACGCGCTGAGCCCGATCGTCGTCGCCGCGTCGCTGATCGTCGGCGTCAACATCATCAGCGAGGCGTTCGTCAGCTTCCTCGGCTTCGGCGTCGATCCGACCTCCCCGACGTGGGGCAACATCCTGGCGAATGCCCGGACGTTCATCCCGCAGGGCAACTGGTGGTGGCCGTTCTTCTCCGGGATGGCGATCATCGTGACGGTCCTCGCGGTCAACTTCGTGGGCGACGGCCTCCGCGACGC
>DASTVH010000376.1:0-8180 GCA_035759195.1 Candidatus Limnocylindrales bacterium | reverse complement strand
GGCGTTGGCGCCGTCGAGGGCAGTGCCCGCGAGGCGATCCCGCCTGCCGAGCACGAGGCGTTCCGCTCCGACGGCCGCGGTCTGGTGGCCTCGCTCGTCGCCTACCTCGACGCGCCCGACGACGGGGCCCGCGCGGCAGCGGAGGCGACGGCGGTCGAGCTGACCGACGACCTCGCCCGGCGTCTGGCAGCGGCCGGCCTGAGCCTGACCGAATCGGTCGGGCTGTTCGTCGCCGCCCGCCGGCCGTTCCTCTCGGAGCTGGGCGCTCTCGCCCGGCGCCGGGCGCTCGATCCGGAGCGACTGAGCGCGCTCTTCGAGGCGGCATCGGCGCTCCTCGACCGGCTGCTGCTGCGCCTCGTCCGCGTCCACCAGGAGGCCGTGACGTGAGCCTCGATCCCAACGTCCTCCTGCCGCTCGCCTCGTCCGCGCTCAGCTTCGTGTTCTTCATCCTCCTCGCCGACCAGTGGCGCACGCGGCGCCGACCCTATCAGCTCATCTGGGCGATCGGGATGCTGTGGTACGGGATCTCGGCCGGGACGGAGTTCCTCGGCGGCGCGTTCGGCTGGAGCGAGCCGCTCTACCGGGTCTGGTACCTGATCGGCGCGGTGTGGGTCGCCGGCTGGCTCGGCCTCGGGACGGTCTACCTCCTCGGCAAGACACGGTTCGGCTACTCGTTCGCGGTCTCGCTCGGGCTGGCGGGCCTCTTCACGTACCTGTCATGGCGGAGGTATGACTACGCCGACAGCGGCATCGCCCCGTTCGTGTACCTCGCCATCGCGGCCGCGCTCGCGGTCGTCGTCGCGATCATGACCTGGCGACGCGACGCGCGCTGGATCCACGTCGCCGGCGCGATCGTCGTTGGCGGGACGATCGTGTCCGCGATCATGGTGGCGACGGTCCGCCTGGATCCACCCGGCTGGGTGGTCGATCCCGCGACGCACATCCCGACCGGCGAGCTCTTCCCGGGCTATCTCCGCCTCCTGACGCCGTTCTTCAACATTACCGGCGCCTATGCCCTGACGTTCGGGGCGCTTTACTCTGCCTATGTCTTCATGCCGAAGCGGCGCGTCATCCGCTACTCGCTCCGGCGCGATCAGCCGGCGCCGGCGTTCGTCGCCAATCTCCTCATCGCGCCCGTCGCGGTGACGGTCAACCTGCTCGCCTCCCTGCCGGGCGCCGCCGCGGCACTCCTCGCCGGGCGGCTTCACAGCCGGGTCCCCGCGACGATCCTCATCGCCCTCGGCGGGCTCATCCCGGCGATCACGAGCGGGGCCAACCGGTTCGGAGCCACGAGCGCGTTCTTCGTCGGCGAACTGCTCGGGGTCGTCTTCCTGTTCACGGGCTTCCTCGTCTCGATCGAGGTCTTCGCCGACATCCGGATTCCGTTCACCCGGCTCGTCCTCCGCTCGCGCCGGACCGAGGTCGCCTGATCCGATGCCGCCCGCCCTCCTGCCGTCGCTGACATCGCTTTTCGCGCTCGCGTTTGCCGTCGCCCTCCTCGACCAGTGGCGCGAGCGACGCCACGGCTTCCAGCTCATCTGGGCGATCGGGATGGTGTTCTACGGCATCGCCGCCGGCTGCGAGGCGATCGCTGCCGCGTGGGGCTGGAACGAGCTGCTCTACCGCGGCTGGTATCTGACCGGGGCGGTCTGGACGGCCGGCTGGCTCGGGCTCGGGACGGCGTTCCTGCTCGGCCGGACCCGGTTCGGCTACTCGTTCGCGCTCTGCCTCTTCCTGGCGGGACTCTTCACGTTCCTCGTCCGCAACCGGCCCGAATACACGGGCGCCGGCACGCTGCCGCTCCTCTATTTCATCGCCGCCGGGATCCTCGCCCTCGCCGTCGCCGTCGAGACCTACTTCCAGAACGAGCGCTGGCCGACGCTTGCCGCCGGCGCGGTCGTGGGCGCGACGGCGCTGTCGGTCGTGCTGATGGCGACCACGACGCTGGAGGCGCCCGGATACGCCCTGCACGAGACGACCGGCCAGCCGATCGCCACGCTCTTCCCCGGCAGCCTCCGCCTGCTGACACCGTTCCTGAACATCACCGGCGCCTTCGCCCTCGTCCTTGGAGCGGTGTTCTCGACGTACGTCTTCATGCCGAAGCGTCGGGTGCTGCCGTATTCGCTCGACCCGAACCAGCCCGGCGATCAGTTCCTGTTCAACCTGTTCATCGCGCCCGTCGCGATCGCGGTCAATCTCGTCGCTTCGCTGCCGGGTGCGTTCCGGGATCTCGTCGCCGGACGCCTTCACAGCCGGGTCCCGGCGACGATGTTGATCGCCGTGGGGGCGTTCATCCCCACGATCACCGATTCGCTGAACCGATTCGGCTCGACCGAGCTCTTCCAGGTCGGCAAGTTCCTCGGCGTCGTCTTCCTGTTCGCGGGATTCCTCGTGTCGATCGAGACCTTCCGGCAGATCCGCATCCCGTTCACGAACGTCCGCTTCGGTGGCGCCCGCCAGGAGTACGACGGGACGTCCGAGCCGGCGACCGGCGCACCCGACGTGGCCGAGGGCAAACTCGGGCGAGCCTGAGGCGCCGTCGCCGCCCTGGGAACGGCGGCCGCGCCGTCTCGGGAGCCGGCGACCCGTCCCGCGTCCGCCCCAGGGCCGTCCCGCGGCCGCCGCCGCGCCGGCAACGTTGCTACCAGTCGCCATGGCACTGCTAACCGCGTCGGGGAGGGCGGGTTACCTCGGATTCGGGTGCCGCCACGCACGGCGGAGCACTCGAACGTGCGACGCCGACCCTCTCGATCCGCCTACCAGTGCTGGGAGAACTGTTGGACGCGAACCGGCGACGCGGCGCCAGCCGCCGGCCGCCGCCGCACGGCAGCGTTGCTACCAGTCGCCAGGGCACTGCTGACCGCGTCGGGGAGGGAGGCAGCCGCTGAGTCGGGCGCCGCCACGCACGGCGGAGCACTCACCCGCACTCACCCGCCCGCCGCCGACCGTCCGGATCCTTCTACCAGTGCTGTGGGCACTGATGGCCCGGAACCGGCGACGAGCGCTGGCCGGGTCGCCGGAAACCGGGATGTGCCGCCCGCCCGTAGGATGCGCGGATGCGCGAGCAGACGATTCTCGTCGGTTCGATCACGGTCGTCGCGGCCGCGGTCGGCTTCGCGATGCTCGGGCCGCTCGCCCGGTTCGCGTACGACGCCGGTCTCGAGCCGTTCTCGTTCGTCGCCTGGCGGGCGGCATTCGGGACGCTCGTGGTGGCCGTCTACGCGGCCTGGCGGATCTCGCGCGGACGGCGGTTCGTCGCGCCGTGGCGGCTGCCCCGCCGCCAGGCGCTGATGCTCGCGATCGCGGCGGCCACGGGCATCGTGCTCAACACTGCGACGTTCATCGCATTCGGCCGGACGACGATCGCGCTCGTCCTGCTCGGCTTCTACACGTATCCCGCGTTCGTCGCGATCGTCGCCGTCGCCCGCGGCCACGAGGCGCTCGACGCGATCCGGGCGAGCGCGCTGATCGTCTCGCTCGGCGGCATGGTCCTCGTCGTCGCCGGCGGCCTCGACCCCAGCGGACCACTCCGCGCGGACGCGCTCGGCATCGGCCTGGCCCTCCTGGCGGCCCTGAGCCAGACGGTCTTCGTCACGATCAGCCGCCATGGCTTCTCGGCCGTCCCGACCGAGCAGGCGATGGGCTGGCTCCTCGCCTCGACGATGGTCGTCAGCGCGATCGTCGCCCTGGGGAGCGGCTCCATCGCCGAGCTGGCCCTGCCCTTCGGGTCCGCCGATGCGCTCCTCATCGCGGCCGTCTCGGGCGTCCTCGGCGCCGGCATCCCCTCGATCCTGTTCCTGACCGGCATCCGGGCGATCGGCGGGACCCGGACCGGGATCCTCATGCTCTTCGAGCCGGTCGTCGGGGTGCTGCTCGCCGCGGCACTCCTCGACGAGCGGATCAAGCCGATCCAGGCGCTCGGTGGCGTCGCGATCCTGGGCGCCGCGGTCCTGCTCCAGCGGTCGGGGCCCGATCCCGTCGTGCAGACCGCGCCGCGAATGGCGACCGGCGCTGAGCGATGATGTGTCCGATCCGATGAGTGGCGGAGGATGACGGTGACCGAGACCGGGCGCATCCGGGTGATCCTCGTGGACGACCACGGTGTCGTCCGGCGCGGCCTGCGCGGCTACCTCGAGCTGCTCGACGACATCGAGATCGTCGGCGAGGCCGAGAACGGGCTTCTCGGCGTCGAGCTCGTCGACGAGCTGCTGCCCGACGTCGTCCTCATGGACCTCGTGATGCCGCAGCTCGACGGGATCGCCGCGATCGGCCGGATCAAGGCCGCTCACCCCGAGGTCCAGGTCGTCGCGCTCACCAGCTTCATCGAGGAGGAGAAGGTGACCGCGGCGCTCGAGGCCGGCGCCAGCGGCTTCATCCTCAAGGACGCCGAGGCCGACGACGTTGCCGCGGCGATCCGGGCCGCCCATAACGACGAGGTCCATCTCGACCCCGCGGCCGCCCGGATCCTGGCCAAGGGCATGCGGACCCGCTCGACGGCACCGGCGGTCGAGCCACTCACCGAACGGGAGCTCGAGGTCCTCGCCCTCGTCGGGCGCGGCCGAAGCAACAAGGAGATCGCGTCCGATCTCGGCATCACCGAGCGGACGGCCCGGACCCACGTCAGCAACATCCTCGGCAAGCTCGGGCTCGCAAGCCGGACCCAGGCCGCGCTCTACGCCGTCGAGCGGCGTCTCGTCGCCGGCCCCGACTGACGCCGATGGCCGGGACACGGCCCGCACGGCGCCGCGACAGGCGGCCGGCGATCGTCTTCCTCCACGGCACGCGACTCACCGGGGCCCAGTGGGCGAGCCAGATCGCGAGCCTCGCCGGCGAGTTCCGCTGCGTCGCCCCCGATCTGCCGGGCCATGGGACGGCGGCGGGCACTCCGTTCACCCTCGACGGGGCCGCCGATTCGGTCGTCCGGACGATCGAGGAGGAGGCAGGCGGCCGGGCCGTCGTCGTCGGCCTGTCGCTCGGCGGGTACGTCGCGATGGAGGTCGCCGCCAGGCGGCCCGACTGCGTGGCGGGCCTCGTGCTGGCCGGTGCGACGGCCGAGCCGGTCGGTCCCCGCTCGCTGCTGTATCGAGGACTCGCGACGATCTTCGGCTCGCTCGACGAGTCGCTCCTGAAGCGGGTCAACCGCTGGTTCTTCCGGGCCCGCTTCCCGCCGGAGATCGCCGCGCCGATCGTCGCCGGCGGCTTCCACTTTCGCGGCGGCGCGGTCGCCGTCCGGGCGCTCGTCGGCGAGCGCTTCCGACCCCGGCTGGCCCGCTATCCGGGCCCGGCGCTCCTCCTCAACGGCGAGTTCGACCTCCTCTTCCGCCTGGGCGCCCGGGACTTCGCGGAGGCGGCCGTCGCCGCCCGCGCGATGACCCTGCCGCGCGCCACCCACCTCTCGAATCTCGACCGGCCGGCCCTCTTCACGGCCGCCGTCCGGCGCTTCGCCAGGGAGGTCGACAGGCCGCTGGAATGAAGCGGCCGGCCCGGCGGACGCCGGGCCGAGGGGGACCCTCGGCTATACTCGACCGGCCGATCACTCCCTCCGACGAGGTTCGATGCGCGTCCGCAAAGCCGTCTTCCCCGCCGCCGGCTGGGGAACGAGATTCCTGCCGGCAACGAAGGCCCAGCCCAAGGAGATGCTGCCCCTCGTCGACAAGCCCGTGATCCAGTACGCCGTGGAGGAGGCGGTCGCGGCCGGGATCGAGCAGGTCATCATCGTCACGTCGAGCCAGAAGCGGGCCATCGAGGATCACTTCGATCTCTCCTACGAGCTGGAGCACCTGCTCGAGGAGAAGGGCGACATCGAGATGCTTCGCCAGATCCGTCACATCACGGATCTCGCCCAGGTCGCCTACGTCCGCCAGAAGGAGCAGCTCGGCCTCGGTCACGCGGTCCTGATGGCCAAGGAGCTCGTCGGCCACGAGCCGTTCGCGGTCATCCTCTCCGACGACGTCGTCGTCGGCGAGCGGCCCTGCATCGGCCAGCTCATCCACGCCTACCATCAGACCCACTCGTCGGTGGTCGCGGTGATGGAGGTTCCGCCCGCCGAGACGAACCGCTACGGGGTGATCGCGAGCGAGCCGGTCGAGGGAGCCCTCAACCACGGCCGGCTCCACCGGGTCTCGCGGCTCGTCGAGAAGCCCGAGCCCGGCGAAGCGCCGTCGAACCTCGCGATCATCGGCCGCTACGTCCTGACCCCCAAGATCTTCGACAAGCTCGAACAGACCCAGAAGGGCGCCGGCGGCGAGATCCAGCTCACCGACGCGATCGAGGCGCTCATGGAGGAGCAGCAGGTCTACGGCTACGAGTTCGAGGGCGTCCGGTACGACGCCGGCACGACGATGGGCTGGCTGAAGGCATCGGTCGAGCTCGCCCTCCAGCGCCCGGACCTCTCGCCGGAGTTCCGACCCTACCTCAAGGGCCTCGAGCTCTAGCCGACCTGCGTCACCGCCCGGGCTCCCGGCTCACACTGAGGCGGTGACGCTCGAGGTCCTCCTCATCGCGGCGATCCGGATCGGCGGCTCGCTGCCGGTCCTGCGCTGGCCGCTCGCGGGCGCGCTGCTGGCGATCCTGGTCGACCTGTCCGACCTGCTGCTGCGCGACGTTCTCGAGCTCGGCGGCGTGCCCGACTACCAGTCGCTCGACAAGTGGCTCGACCAGGTCTACATGGCGGCGTTCCTCGTCGTCGCCCTGCGCTGGCAGGGGCTCGAGCGGGCGATCGCCGTCGGCCTCTACGTCTTCCGCCTCGTCGGGTTCGTGGCGTTCGAGATGACCGGAGAACGGGCGGTCCTGCTGCTGTTCCCGAACGTGTTCGAGTTGTGGTTCCTCGTGGTGGCCGCCCTCCACCGGTTCCGGCCCGAAACGGTCCTCCGCGCCGTCCCGGCGGCGCTCGTCCTCGCCGGCCTCCTCGCGCTCAAGGAATTCCAGGAGTGGGCCCTCCACGGTGCCCGGCTGTTCGACGGGATGAGCTCGCTCGAGTTCCTCGACGGGCTTCGCCGCTGGCTCACCGGCGAGGCCTGAGCCGAGCCGCCGAACGGCCCGTGCCCGCCCCGGCCGACGGCGTGCGCTACGATGCCCGGCGGCGCCCCACCGCGCGGGAGCGGTGAGCGCCCGATGCCGAGGGGGCACGACGGAGGGCCAGCGTGGCGGAGATCGGGACGGTTCTCGGTGGCCGGTATCGGCTCGTCGAGCTGCTCGGGCAGGGCGGCATGGCGACGATCTTCCGTTCCCACGACAACCAGCTCGGTCGCGACGTGGCGGTCAAGCTCCTCCGGCCCGAATACGGCCGCGATCCCGACTTCGGTGCGCGCTTCCGCCAGGAGGCCCAGAACGCCGCGTCCCTGAACCACCCGAACATCGTCTCGGTCTACGACTACGGCCAGGACACGGCCGGTCCGTTCATCGTCATGGAGCTGGTTGAGGGCGAGGACCTCTCCTCGATCATCCGCCGCTCCGGCGCCCTGCCGCCGCGCCAGGCGGCCCGGATCGTCGCCGACACGGCGCGCGCCCTCGAGGCGGCGCATGCCCGCGGCATCGTCCATCGCGACGTGAAGCCGGGCAACGTCATGATCGGCCGCGACGGGCGGGTGAAGGTCACCGACTTCGGGATCGCCCGGGCGGTGGCCGAGGCGCAGATGACGCTGCCGGGGACGACGCTCGGCTCCGTCCACTACTTCAGCCCCGAGCAGGCGCGCGGCGAGCAGGCGACGGCGTCCTCGGACGTCTTCGCCCTCGGGATCGTGCTGTACGAGCTGCTGACGGGCCATCGGCCCTGGGAAGGCGACACGGCGGCCGCTGTCGCGATGGCCCGCCTCGCGGGCCCCGTCCCGGACCCTTCCACGCGCCGGGCCGGCATCCCGCCCGAGCTGACGGCGATCACCCGGCGTGCGCTCGCCATGGAGCCGGACGACCGATGGGCCTCGGCCGGGTCGTTCGGCGGCGCGCTCGAGGCGTACCTGGCCGGGCAGCCGATCCCCGAGCTCGGCGCGATCGGCGGGGCCACGATCGTCGGCGCCGGAGCGGCGGCCGCGGCCACAGCCCGGCCGAACCCGGCGGCCATCCCCTATTCGGACGACACGTATGCCGGCCGCCGCGTCGCGAGGGGCCCGACCCCGCCGCCTGCGGCCGGCGGCCTCGACGTCGGCGACCGCTATGCCCGGCGCGACTCGCGCCGCGTGATC
>DASTVH010000375.1:0-4200 GCA_035759195.1 Candidatus Limnocylindrales bacterium | reverse complement strand
CGCCGCGGCCGGCCGTCTGTTCGTCGTCGCCACGCCGATCGGCAACCTCGGCGACGTCACCCTGCGGGCGCTCGAGGTGCTCCGCGACGTGCCGTTGATCGCGGCCGAGGACACCCGACTCTCGCGACGCCTCCTCGAGCGGCACGGGATCGGGACGCGGATGGTCAGCTACCACGCCCGGAGCGGGCCGGGCCGAGTCGCCGAACTGCTCGACCACCTGCGCGGCGGGGCGGATCTCGCCCTCGTCACCGACGCCGGGACGCCCGGCGTGAGCGATCCCGGCACCGAGCTCATCGCCGCCTGGGCCGGCGAGGGGGGCGTGGTCGTGCCGATCCCCGGCGCGTCGGCCGTCCTCGCCGCGGTCGTGGCGAGCGGCGTGGCCGGGCCGCGCTGGTCGTTCGAGGGGTTCCTGCCGCGGAGCGGCCGGGAGCGGCGGGAGCGGATCGCCCGGATCGCCGGCGACGAGCGGGGGAGCGTCGTCTACGAGGCGCCATCGCGCGTCCCGGCGACGCTCGGCGAACTGGCCGCGGCGTGCGGCCCGGAGCGGCCCGCGGCGGTCTGTCGCGAGCTGACGAAGCTCCACGAGGAGATCCGGCGCGGCCCGCTCGGGGAGCTGGCGGCGGCCGCGGGGAGCGGCGAGCTGATGCTCCGCGGCGAGTTCGTCATCGTCGTCGGGGCCGGCGAGGCCCGCGCGGCGGACGGTCGCGACGAGGGGGCCGCGGCCGCGGCCGTGACCCTCGCCGACGCGCTTGCCGAGGTCGACCGGCTCGTCGCCGGCGGGGCGTCGCGGGGCGATGCGGCGCGCCGCGTCTCGGCCGGGACCGGCATCCCGCGACGGCGTCTCTACGAGCCACCCTCGGAATCAGGGTAGGGTCACCGCACGGGGCGCCGACATCAGGGCCCGATGGCCCGGGCGGCATGGGCCATTCGGCCCTGCGAAACACCCACCTTGTTAGTGTTTCTTTAGCCCATGAACGACGCCACGCCCTCAGCGCCATGCGCCTCGAACTGACCCGCGGCTCCGAGTACGCGATCCGGGCCTGCATGCGGCTTGCCGGCAGCGACCGGCTACTGAGCAGCCGCGAGATCGCGGCCTCGACCGACGTGCCCGAGCGGTTCCTCGCCCGGGTCCTCGTCGAACTCGTGAAGGCCGGGCTCATCGAGGCCCAGCTCGGCCGGACCGGCGGCTACCGCCTGCGCCGGCCGCCGCGGGCAGTGACCCTCCTCGAGCTCGTCGAGGCGATCGAGGGGCCCTCGCGGAGCGGCCGCTGCGTCCTCCGGCAGCGGGCCTGCGACCCGCGGCACGCCTGCGCGATCCATCCCGTCTGGGCCTCGGCCCAGTCCGGGCTGATCGGCGTCCTCGAGACGACCACGCTCGCCGACCTCGTCGAGCGCGACGTCGCGATCCAGACCGTCAACGCCCAGCCACTGCTCCACGAAAGGACCGCATGATGAACCGAAGGCTCGCCAGCCTGGTCGCCGGGATGGCGGCCGTCTCCCTCCTCGCCGGATGCGCGGCATCGGCCCGCGAACCGAGCTGGACGTTCGCCCCGGCCACCGGCGCGAGCGCGCCGCCCGCCGCCTCCGACGCCCCGAGTGCCGATCCCGGCAACGGCGCCGCGGCCGGCACGATCGCGATCGAGGCGTTCGACCTCGGCTTCACGCCGGCGAACGTCGAAGTCGACGCGCCCGGGACCTACGAGGTCGCGTTCAAGAACGTCGGCGTGGCGCCCCACGACGTCACGTTCGCCGACGGCACGAAGATCGTGGCCAACGGCGGCGAGAGCGCGACCGGGACCGTCACCGTGCCCGAGGGCGGGCTCACGTTCATCTGCTCGGTGCCCGGTCACGAGGCCGGCGGCATGACCGGCGCGGTCACCGTCAAGGGCGCCGCGCCGAGTGACGACGGCGGCGACGACCATGGTGGTCCGGCGCCGTCCGGCGACGTCGCGGCCGACCCGAACGCGCCGCCCTACGAGCTGTTCGACGCGAAGGCGCCGGCCCGCCTCGAGGGCGAGGTCCACGACATCGAGATCGTCATGACCGAGGAGACCAAGACGATCGCCGAGGGCTTCGTCCAGCAGGTCTGGACGTTCGGCGGGACGGTCCCCGGTCCGGTCATCCGGGTCAAGGTCGGCGACACGATCCGGATCACCCTCAAGAACCCCGCCGAGAACGCGCTCGGCCACTCGATCGACTTCCACAGCAGCCAGGTCGCCTGGAACGACGAGATGACGACGATCGGCCCGGGCGAGGAGAAGGTCTACGAGTGGAAGGCCGACTACGCCGGCGTGTGGATGTACCACTGCGGCACGTCGCCGGCGCTCCACCACATCGCCAACGGTATGTACGGCATGGTCATCGTCGAGCCAGCCGAGGGCCTCGCGCCGGTCGACAACGAGTTCGCGATCGTCCAGAGCGAGTGGTACCTCGGCCCGCAGGGCGAGCCGTCGGACCTCAACAAGGCGATGGCCGCGGCGCCGGCCCCCGACTACGTCCTCTTCAACGGCGTCGCCAACCAGTACCTCGACAATCCGCTCGAGGTCCCGACCGGCGAGACCGTCCGGGTCTTCGTCCTCAACGCCGGCCCGAGCGTCGACAGCTCGTTCCACGTCGTCGGCACGATCTTCAACACGGTCATCAAGGAAGGCGTGGCCCTCACGAAGGGCAACGCCGGCAACTGGGGCGCCCAGGCCGTCGACCTGGCTCCCGCCCAGGGCGCGATCGTGGAGTTCACGACGCCCGAGGACGGCATGTACCCGATGGTCACCCACGCCTTCAACTTCGTCGGGCGCGGCGCGCTCGGCCTCGTCCAGGCGGGCGACGGCGACCCGCTCAACTAGCGGACGGAGCGAACCGGCGGCGGGGAGGGGAACCGCCGCCGGTCCGCGGATACAGGCTCCGGACGACGAGGTCAGGCCGCGACGGTCTCGGCCTCGTCGTCGGCGTTCTCGGCCGATTCGGTGAGCGGCTCGGCCGCGGCGGCGATCGCCGCGTCTTCGCCCGGCTCGCCGTATTCGGTCGCCTGTGCGGCGAGGGCATTCGCCGCCGACGCATCGGCGTAGTCCTTCTTCCGCCGCCCCGAGAGCATCTCGACGTGGCTCGCCACGACTTCAGTCTTCCAGTGGCGGATCCCCCGGTCGTCGTCCCAGCTCCGGGTCTGGAGGCGGCCCTCGACGGCTACCTGCTGGCCCTTGCCGAGGAATTCGCCGCACGTCTGAGCCAGGCGGTCCCAGGTGACGATGTTGTGGTACTCGGCGCGCTCCTTGCCCTGGCCGATGTACTCGTTGGTGGCGATGCTGAACTGGGTGACGGCCTTGCCGCTGGCCAGGCTCCGCATCTCCGGGTCGCGGGTCAGCCGACCCGTGAGGACGACCTTGTTCACGGTCCTCGTTCTCCTTCTCGACCGGCCGACGGGGAATCGGGCCGGTCCTGCGTGATCCGGCGGGACGACGCGGCGGGCGGCGGCGGGCATGGGCGGCCAGCGACGGCCGCGGATGAGATTGGCCGGCCCCGGCGGCTGGGCCCAAGCGGGTCGGCGGACCTTTGGCGGTCTGCGCACCGTCGGTACGGCGGTCGGCGAGGCCGGCTGGTGCCTGGCGGGCAGTCAGACCGTAGCAGGCGCCCCTTCACCGCCGGTTGCGGCGGGATTACCGCAGGATCAATTGCCCCCTCCGGTTGGTCCGCCTGCCGGTCCAAACGACCGGCGAGCCCGCCGCCGGCCTCCGGTTGGTCCGCCTGCCGGTCCAAACGACCGGCGAGCCCGCCGCCGGGGCATCACGGGGCCTCTACAGGAGTGGAGCGACGGTCCACGCGCAAGGCGCGGTTCGGGGTGACCACCGATTGATCGGTGGGGGAAGGGCCGTGATGCTCGGGACATGCGACGGTCCTTCGTGTTGCTTGTCTTGCTCTGTCTGTCGGGGTGTCGGCAGCCTTTGCATATCGGGCCGTTGGAGTCACCGTGGGCGGTGAAATCCAACGGCGTCGATTACGTTGATGACCAGGGGGCGTGATGCGACGTCTCGTGGTCGTGCTGTTCGCGATGGTCTGTCTGACGGGGTGCGGCCTGTTCCCGAAGGCGCTGCAGGCGTGCCTTGGCGGTCCGGGAACACCTGTCGGTGCGTCCCCATTCGAGCCCGCGCAGGGATGTGATCCGACGCCGTAGGCGAGCCCAGGTCCCACGGGACCCGCCGAGGCTCC
>DASTVH010000374.1:0-5923 GCA_035759195.1 Candidatus Limnocylindrales bacterium | reverse complement strand
CCGCCGATCGCCGAACCAGGCAGGGCCGAGCCCGCTGCTCCCGCTGGCGAGCGATCCACTCCCATGCCGCCGCGCCCAGTTACCCGGATCTTCCGCGCTGGATGACCTCTGCGAGCTGGCGTCCTGGACCGACGCGTCACAGCGGGACTTATCTGGAGTTATCTGCGCGCATCCCCTCGACCGCGGGACACTTCACCTACACTCGGCGGCGGAGGAAACCATGCGCGAGACCACAGCCGAGATCCTCGCGATCCGGGTCGCCTTGATCCTCGGCGTCCCGGCGCTCATGTTCCTGGGCTCGTTCGCGCTGCCGGCCCTCGGCAGCCCGATCGTCCTGCTCATCGGCGCGTGGATCGGCTACCTGCTGCCTAAGCTCTGGCTGAGCCGGCAGGGAAACGGGCGAGATCCGCGGTCGGCCGGAGACGGCCGACCGTAGGGTTCAGGAGCGCGAGGCGGCGAGCCGTTCGGTGTGGAGGGCGTCCGCGAGATCGTCCGCCACGCATTCGTCGAGCCGGCGGGCCAGCCAGGCGAACGAGCGGCTGACCGCGGCGACCGCGCGGGCAGCCAGCTGGCGGGAGCGCGACGGGTTCGACGCGCCGTAGCCGCGAGCGATGGCGGCCAGGCGGTGGCGATCCGCCTCGCGCGAGCGCTCGGCGGCGATGTCGAGGGCGATGAGCGACCAGTGCGACTGCATGCGTTCTCCTCCGGATGTCGGCTCAGCGTCGGTGGTCGTCGGCGAGGTTTGGTCGCGAGTCCGCACCCCAATGGAGCGAGGCGACGTCGAGCGCGACGAGTGCGAGGACGCCGACGACGATGGCGAGGAACGCTTCCATGGCGGGGCCTCCTGGGGCTGTAACCGTTCAAAACGGTCAATTCGGTTACTACTGCACTGTACCCTCTTGCGCGTAACCTGTCAATGGGTTTAGAGTGGTTACATGACCACCGTCACGGCAGGCCACCGCACCGCGCCGGATCACGAGCACCCGATCTCGATCGACGACACGTTCGAGTTCCTCAACACGATCGAGCTCGAGTCGGGCGCGCTCGTCGACCACTTCGCCACGTTGGACGACGCGGCCCGCTGGCTGTTCGACCGGGGCATCAGCCATTCGACCGACGAGGTCGACGGCACCCCCGACGCGCGGAATCCCGACGAGTCCCTCGCCCGCGTCCGAATGGTCCGCGAGGCGCTCCGCGAAATCGCCCACGCGGTCGCCGAGGAGCGACCCGCAGATCCGGCGGCGCTGGCGGAGGTCAACCGTGCCCTCGCCGGACGCGAGCGGATCGAGCTGGTTCCCGCGCCGGACGGCGTGTCGGTCGGACACGCCCACGTCGGCCATCCCCTCGACGACGCGCTGGCCCGCCTGGCCGACCCGCTCGTGGCGGAGATCCGGGCCGGCAACGCCCACCGCGTCCGGATCTGCGACAACCACAGCTGCCGCTGGCTGTTCTACGACGAGTCGCGCTCCGGGCGCCGGCGCTGGTGTGACATGGCGACGTGCGGCAACCGGGCGAAGGCGGCTCGCCATCGGGCCCGCCTCAAGGGCCTCGACCCGGCCGCCGCCGGCACCGACGCGGACGAGCCGATCGACTGGACCGGCCCCGGCGTCGCCTGAGCCGGCTGGACAGTTCCCGGTTCAGCCCCGCTCGAGCAGCGGCCTGACCTCGGTCGCGAAGCGGGTCATCGATTCCTCGTCGTAGTCGGACGGCAGCCCCGCGATCAGGTGGCGGTAGCCGAGTTCGACGAGCGGAGCCAGCTTCCCGGCGACGTCCTCCGGCGTGCCCACCGGCTGGTCGGTCCAGAGCCGGGCGTTGCCGTTGCGCGCGAAGGCCGCCCGAAAGGCCCGCTCGGCCTCGGCAGCATCGTCGCGGATGAAGATCGTCCCGATCCCGGTCGTCCGCTCGATCTCGGCCGGATCGCGCCCGACCTTCTCGCAGTGCTCGAGCAGGATCGCCTCCTTGCGCCGGACGCTCGCCACGCCGCCCCCGACGTTGTTCATGTCGGCGTACTTCGCGACGAGCCGGAGCGTCACCCGCTCTCCGCCGCCGCCGATGCAGATCGGCAGGTGCGGCTGGATCGGCGGCGGCAGGTTCCGCGTCCGCTCCATCGCGTAGTACCGGCCGGCCGCGCTCGGCTCCGTGCCGTCGAGCATGCCCCGCATGACCGGGAGGGCCTCGCCGAGCCAGCGCAGCCGCTCGGGCGGCCCGTCGCCGAACTTCAGGCCGAAGCCGCGGTGCTCCTCCTCGAACCAGGCGGCCCCGATGCCGAGGATCGCCCGGCCGTTGCTGATGTGGTCGAGCGTCGTCGCCATCTTCGCGACGAGGGCCGGGTTACGGAACGTGTTGGCACCGACATTGAGTCCGATCCGGATTCGCTCGGTCGCCATCGCCCAGCCGGCGAGCGTCATCCAGCCTTCGAGGATCGGACCGCGCGAGTCGCCGACGATCGGGTAGAGGTGGTCCCAGGTCCAGAGCGTGTCGTAGCCGAGCCGATCCGCCCGCCGGCCGGCCTCGAGCAGCGACGGCCAGTCGGTGTACTGGTTCCAGCACAGGGCGCCGAGCCGGATCATCGAGTTCATCACGGCAGGAGATCAGTCGCTCGATTGCTCAGCCGCCGAATAGTCTCTTGATGCGAGCCCATAGGCTCTCGCCGCCGGTCGCATCGTCTCGGGACCCACCCGCGACTCGTCCCCCGGAACCGGGCTCGGGCTCCACCGGCGCCGCGAAGGCGACCGGTTCGGCCGGGTCCGTGGTCGTCGCGACATGCGGGGGCACGTCGACCGATGCAACTTCGTGAGCCGCACGCGACTCCGCGGGAGCGGGCGCCGCGGCAGGGGCCACCGGCGCCGACGGTGCCGGCTCGGCCGGGGCGCTCGTCCGCGCGGTGGCTGTCGGCTCTGCCGCCTCCGCGGCCGCTGCGGATGTGCCGGCGGCCCCACCACCGCCGCCGTGGGTGACGAGCTTCGGCAGCGCTCGCGCCTGGGCGATCCAGCCCTCGACTGTCGTCACCGACGGCAGGCTCCGGATCCAGTCGGGTCGGGCGGCGTCGAGCTCCTGGAACGTCTGGGCGAGGTTCGCTGCGTTTCGCTGCGCCAGCTCGGCCGGGGAATCGACGCCGGCCGCCTCGAGCAGATCCGAGTACTCGGACCCGACGCCGTCGATCCGCATCAGATCGACGTGGTTGACCCACTTCAGGATCACCGCCTCGCTGACACCTGTCGTGCTCGCGAGAGCGGCGCGGCCGATCGACGTGGCCCCCCGTTCGAGCAACTCCTCCGTGGTCCCGACGCCGGCTTGCCGCAGGCTTGCCGCATGCGTCGGCCCGATCCCCTCGACCTCCTCGATCCTCACCGCCACCACCTCCGACCGGACACGGACGGGAGGCAACGTGGCCCCGTCGACGTGTCGTGCCGATCGTACGCTGTCGCCGGTCAGGCGAACATCAAACGGACGGCTGCTCCCAGTCGACCCAGCGGTTGCCGTCCCACCAGCGATGCCAGATCCGGCCGTCGCGGCCGCGGGCCCAGACGTCGATCCGATCCGCGCTCCACGAGCTTGCGGCGGGCGTCCCGGCGGCGCCGTCGAGCTCGCCGCCGAGCGACTCCCACGCGTGCCAGCTCGTGCCGTCCCAGTAGCGGTTCCAGAGTTCCCCGTCGGGGAAGATCGCGAAGACCTGGAGCTCATCGACGGCCCACGCCGTTGCTGCCGGGTCGGAGGCGAGCGTGCCGCCGAGGCTCTCGGCATCCGCCCAGGCGGACCCGTCGAACGCGCGATGGATCAGCGCTCCGTCGAAGTCGCGCCAGAACAGGTCGATGCGGTCGGCGCCCCAGGAGACCGCGGCGACGCCGCTCATGAACGACGCGCGTCGACCTGCGCCTCGATGACCGCCCGGACCGGCGGCGAACCCGCCGCCTCCGCGGAGCGCACCTTGACGTGGCGGATCCGCTTCCCGGTCCCTTCGATCAGGCCGTTCGGGTCGGGCAGGTCGACGCCGTCGGCGAGCTGGAGGTTGACGTGGGCCGTGTGGGGGATGACGGCGAACGCCAGGTCGCGCATCTGCATCGTGCGACCGAAGGCGATGAGCTTGTTGCCGAAGTCCACGTGCTCGACGTAATCAGGCGCCGCGTCGCGGATCGCCGACCGGAGGGCGCGCGCGGTGGCGGCGATCTCGGGGGTGTGCGACCCGAGCAGCCGTTCGATGTCTTCGTCGACCGTCATCGCGACTCAGCGCACGACGATGTTGATGAGCCGGCCGCCGCCGGCATGGACGATCCTGGCGGGCTCCCGCCCGTCGAGTGCCGCGCGGACCCTGTCCCGGGCGAGGACGATCTGCTCGAGCTCGATCTCGGAGATGCCGGCCGGGACCGTGACCCGGTCGCGCAGCTTGCCGTTGACCTGGACCGGGACCTCCCGCGTGGCCTCGGCGGCGGCGGCCTCGTCGACCTCCGGCCAGGACTCGCGGTGGATCGTCGACCACTCCTGGCCGGCCGCGGCCAGGCGGCGCGACCAGAGCTCCTCGGTGATGTGCGGTGCCGCGGGGGCCAGCATCAGCAGCGAGAGGCGGACCGCCTCGTCCCATTCGGGCGTCCCGGCGACGGAAGTCCCGCGATACCTCATGAGCAGGTTCCCCAGCTCCATGAGCTTCGCGATCATCGTGTTGAAGTGGAACGCCTCGTAGTCCTCGGTGACGTCGCGCAGCGTGCGGTGGGCGGCGTGGCGGATCGCCGTCCGGGCATCGGACTCGGACTGGCCGTCGGGCAGCATGCCCGCTTCGGGGTCCCCCGGCTCCCGACCGTGGGGGTCGATCGCGATCGTCCACAGCCGGTTGAGGAACCGGTGTACCCCGCCGATGCCGCTCGGGCTCCACGGTCCGCCCTGGTCCCAGGGGCCCATGAACATCAGGAACAGGCGCACGGTGTCGGCCCCGTAGCGGGCGACGAGTTCGTCTGGATCCTGGACGTTGCCTCGCGACTTCGACATGCGTTCGCCGTCGGCGCCCAGGATCTGGCCCTGGTTGAAGACCCGGCGCCACGGCTCGTTCTGCTGGACGAGGCCGATGTCGCGCATCATCTTGGTGAACTCGCGGGCGTAGAGCAGGTGCATGACGGCGTGCTCGGCGCCGCCCGTGTACTGCTCGACCGGTGTCCAGGTCTCGACCATGTCCAGATCGACCGGGCCGTCCTCCTTGTGCGGCGACAGGTACCGATACCAGTACCAGGCCGAATCGATGAACGTGTCCATCGTGTCGGTCTCGCGCTTCGCCGGACCGCCGCACTTCGGGCAACTGACGTTCAGGAACGCCTCGTCTCGCGTCAGAGGGCTGACGCCGCTCCCGCCGTAGTCGACCGTGTCGGGCAGGAGCACCGGCAGGTCCTCGTCGGGGACCGGCACGATCCCGTCGGTCGGGCAGTGGATTACGGGGATTGGCGTCCCCCAGTACCGCTGACGGCTGATCAGCCAGTCGCGCAGCCGGTAGGTGACGGCCTTTCGTCCGGCGCCGCGCGGCTCGAGGTCCGCGACGATCCGTCGGCCGCCCTCCTCGGCCGGCAAGCCGGAGTAATCGCCGCTGTTGACGAGGACCTCGCCGGCGGTGTGAGCGACGTAGGCGCCCTCGAGCGGCGCCTCCTCCTCGCCGGGCGCGGCGACGACGCGGCGGATCGGCAGCCCGAACTTCTCGGCAAAGGCGTAGTCGCGCTCGTCGTGTGCGGGCACGGCCATGATCGCGCCGGTGCCGTAGCCGGCGAGGACGTAGTCGGCGACGAAGATGGGGATCCGCTCACCGTTCACCGGGTTGATGGCATCCGCGCCGATCGCGACGCCGGTCTTCTCCCGGTCGGTCGACAGCCGGTCGATCTCCGTCCGGTTGATCGCCTGGGCGACATACGCGTCGACCTCGGCGCGGCGATCCGGGGCGGTCAACGTG
>DASTVH010000373.1:0-7056 GCA_035759195.1 Candidatus Limnocylindrales bacterium | reverse complement strand
GACGGCGGGATGATCCGAAGTCTGCCGTAGGCACACCGAGGCTGTCGGCCGGCGCCCGGAATCTGTAGCGCATTTGTTGCACCGGCCCGGTGCCCGCTTGCACCACCTTAATGCGACCGGTCCCATCACTGGCGGGGCACGCCCCGCTCCGTCACGCGTCGCCGATCGACGACGGCGGTGGGGCCGGACGCAGACAGCGTGGAGGAGACCACATGCGTCGATCCTGGCGATTGGCCGCGCTCAGCGCGGCGTTCACCCTGGCCTTCACGGCCTGCACGGGCGGCGGCGGAACGCCGGCGCCCACGACCGGGGGCGCGAGCCCCGGCACGAGTCCCGCCGACGGCAGCCCGCCGGCCAGCGCGGATACCGGTTGGGACCCGAGCACCGTCTCGGGCACCGTGATCCTCTCGGGCTGGCAGGCGAGCGGCGAGGAGGGCGAGGCCCTCGAGGCGACCCTCGACGGCTTCCGCGAGGCCTACCCGGACATCACCCTCGATTACCAGCCGATTGCGACGGACTACCCGACGGCGATGGCCGCCAAGTTCAGCGCCGGCGAGCCACCCGACCTGTTCTACGTCGACTCGAGCGTCGCCCCCGACTGGATCGATCAGGGCGTCCTCCAGGAGCTCGACACGATGGCCGCCGAACGCGGCTTCGACACGAGCCAGTTCTACGAGGGCTACCTCAACGCGTTCAAGGGGCCCGATGGCGCAACGTACGGCTTCCCGAAGGACGGCAACACCCTCGCGATGGCCTATAACACCGCGATGCTCGAGGAAGCCAACCTCGAGCCACCCACGAACTGGGACGAGCTCGTGGCCGCGGCGGAGGCCTTGACGACCGGCGACCAGCGAGCCTTCTGCCTGAACCACAGCCTCGACCGCGCGCTCGCCTTCATCTATCAGAACGGCGGCGCCCCGTTCAACGAGGACAGGACCGAGAACACGTTCGATTCGCCCGAGGTTCGCGAGGCGCTGCAGACGTACCTCGGCTTCTTCGCCGAAGGGCAGGCGGCCCGAGCCGCCGATCTCGGCGACGACTGGTGCGGCAAGTCGCTCGGCGAGGGCCGGGTGGCGATCATCTTCGAGGGCGGCTGGCTCGACCCGTTCATGGCGAACAGCTACCCCGATACCGACTACGCCTGGGCGGAGATGCCCGAGGGCGCCGAGCAGGCGACGCTCGGCTTCACGGTCAGCTACTCGATCGGCGTCGACTCGGCGAACAAGGACCCGGCCTGGGTCCTGCTCACCTACCTCACCGGCACCGACGGCATGACGACGTGGACGGAGGGCGGCGTCGCCAACCCGTCCCGGAAGGACGTGCCGGCCGCCGAGGGCAAGGAGATCCTCGTCCAGGGCGCCGAATACGCCCGGCCGTGGAGCTTCATCCCCGGATTCAGCCGGATCAACGACGCGTTCAACAACGCGATGACGGCCCAGATCGAGGCGAAGAGCGACGATCCTGAGCCGGTCGTCTCGGCGACCTCGTCGGCGATCGACGAGGCGCTGTCGCGCTGACCATTCGACGGGGCCCGGCCGCCGGCCGGGCCCCGTCCCGGTTCGTGGAGGGAGGATTGGGCCGATGACGGCCGGCACGGCCAGCCGAGGCGTCAGGGGCGAGCGTCGGGCCGAGATGATCACGGGGTTCGCGCTGATCGCGATCCCGATGGTCATCTACGCCACGATGTTCTTCGGGGCGATGATCTACGCCGCCTACATCAGCCTCTGGCGGTGGGGGCTGCGCGGCGCCCGCGAGTTCCTCGGTTTCGAGAACTACGAGGACATCCTCTCCGACGCGATCTTCTGGAAGGCGGTGACGAACACCGTCCACTACGTGGTCCTGTGGGTTCCGCTCACGATGGCCCTGGGCCTCTTCCTCGCGGTCATCGTCAACCAGAAGCTGCGCGGCCAGACCTTCTTCCGGGCGGCGTTCTACTTCCCGACGCTCGCCAGCTCGGCGGCGATCACGGTCGTCTGGATCTTCCTCCTCCAGCCGGACGGCCTGTTCAACGGCATCCGCGAGGCCATCGGGCTGAGCCCACTGTTCGAGGCGCTCGGATTCGGCCCGAACCACAACTGGCTCGGCAACTCGGCCACGGCGCTCAACTCGGTCATCGCCCTCAACGTCTGGACGACCTCGGGCACTGTGATGCTCTTCTATCTGACGTTCCTCCAGACGATCGGCCGGGAGATCTACGAGGCGGCGGCGATCGACGGCGCCGGCACCTGGCAGGCGTTCCGGAGGATCACATTCCCGCTCCTGCGGCCGGCCCACTTCTTCGTCGCGACGCTGCTCCTGATTGGCGGCTTCAAGCTCTTCGACCAGGCGATCATCGCCGGCGGCCGCGGCGGCGAGCCGAACAACTCCCTCACGACGATCGTGCTCTTCATCTACCGGGCGGCCATCACCGACTCGGAGTTCGGATACGCGGCCGCGGTGGGCCTCGTCCTGTTCGTCCTCATCTTCAGCCTGACGCTGCTCCAGCGACGGCTGTTCGGCCAGGCACCGAGCTGGTAGCCGCCGATGACCGCCGAGGTCCCCCTCGTCCAGCCCGCCGCCCCGACCGAGGTCGGTCCGGCCGGCGATCGCGGCCGGACGATCCGCAGGGCGATCGCGTACGTCTTCCTGGTGGGCTACGCGATCCTCATGCTCATCCCGTTCGCCTGGCAGGTCATCACCTCGTTCAAGACCGACCAGGACGCGCTGCGGCTGACCATCATCCCGGACCCGTTCACGCTCCAGGGCTGGGAGACCGGCTTCCTGACCCTCAATCCGTCGATTCCGCAGCTGTTCCTCAACAGCACGATCGTCGCGGTCGGCGTCACGATCAGCAACCTCGTCCTCGCCAGCATGGCCGGCTACGCCTTCGCCCGGCTGCGCTTTCCCGGCCGCGAGATCTTCTTCCTGGCGATCCTCGGGACGCTGATGATCCCCGACCAGCTGCGGTTCGTGCCGGTCTACCTCATCGAGCGCCAGCTCGGGCTCATCACCCGCGAGCCGCAGAACTACCTCGGGGTCGTCCTCGTCCTCGCGATCGAGGCGCAGCAGCTCTTCCTGATGCGGCAGTACTTCCTGTCGATCCCGCGCGACCTCGAGGAGGCGGCCAAGATCGACGGGGCCGGCTTCTTCACGACGTTCCTGCGGGTGATGCTGCCGCTGGCCACGCCGGCCCTCGCCGCGGTCGCGATCCTCGCCTTCCAGGGCGCCTGGAACGGCTTCTTCTGGCCGCTCCTCATCCTCCAGGACCAGAGCCACTGGACGCTGCCGCTCGGCCTCTTCCAGTTCACCCAGGAGTTCCTGACGTTCTGGCCGGCCCTGATGTCGGTGACGGTGGCTGCGATCCTGCCGATCCTCGTGATCTACATCTTCTTCCAGCGCTACTTCGTGGCCAGCGTCGCGGCGACCGGTGTCAAGGGCTGAGCCGCTTCCGCGACGGTCCGGGGCCGGCCTGCGGAGCGCGCTGAAGGCGGCCGCGGTCGACTTCTACTACCAATCGATCCGGCTCGTGCCGGCGAACGTCCTGTGGGGCGTGACGCTGCTGGGCCTGCTCGCGCTTGCGATCGGCGGTGGCCCGCTCGTCCCGCTCGTCGCCGCACCGCTTCTGGCGATCCCGTACGTCGGTGTCGCCCGTCTCGCGGTCCTCACGGTTCGCGGCCGTGACGTGGTCCTGTCCGACGTCTGGCGGGCATATCGCGAGTTCGGCCTCGTCGCCCTCGGCCTCGGCGCGGTCCTGACGCTGGCCTCGGTGCTGCTCGCCTCGAACGTGGTCATCGGGGCGAGCCAGGCGGGCCTCGTCGGCTGGGCCTTCGCGACGCTGGCGGGCGCCGGGCTGGTTGCGATCTGGGTCCTGTCCTTCCCGCTCTGGCTCCTTCTCGTCGACCCCGAGCGGAGCGAGCGGCGCCGCCGCGACCGGCTCCGCCTGGCCGTGCTCCTCGTCCTCGCCGCGCCGGGGCGAACGGCCCTGCTCGCACTCGTCCTCGCGGTCCTCCTCGCGGTGAGCACGGTCGCGTTCGCGGCGCTGCTGACGATCTCGGTTGCCTACGCGAACCTCGTTGCCGCGCGATACCTCCTGCCGCTCGCCGACCGGCTCGAAACGTGGCTCGCCGAGCGGGCGGCCGCGGGTGCCCGGCGCGCCTGAGCCTACGCCTGTCCGGCCGCCCCCTATCATTCCGCCGTGACCTTCCCTGTTCAGGTCGGCCCGTCGAACATCACGATCAACCGCGACGACCGGTTCCTCGTCTGCCAGCCTGACGGCCGGATCCTCGGCGGCGTCGACGACGGCTTCTTCACCCGGGACACCCGCTTCATCTCCGGCTGGCAGCTCCGGATCAACGGCCGCCGGCCGATCCTCCTCAACTCCGCCCCGATCCAGTTCTTCTCGGCGCGCTTCGAATTCACGAACGAGGCGTTCCTCGACGATGTCGGAACGGTCGACCGCCAGTCGCTCGCGATCCGGCTCGACCGGACCGTGGCCGGCGGCGTCCACGAGGACCTCGACATCGTGAACTACGCGCGTCGCCCGGTCCGGCTGACGCTCGAGATCGAGATCGACTCAGACTTCGCCGACATCTTCGACGTCCGCAAGGACGAACTCGTCCGGCGGGGAACCCTCAACACCCGCTGGTTCAGCTCCCGGGCCCAGCTCCGGACGACCTACGTGAACGACACGTTCCGGCGGGAGCTCATCGTCGCCGCCGACAAGTTCGGCTCCCGCCCGCAGTATGCGAACGGCCGGCTCGTGTTCGTCACCCGGATCGAGCCGAAAGGCGTCTGGCACACCTGCCTGCGCTGGCTGCCGCTGACCCAGTCCGACGCGAAGGCCCGGCCGCACACGCTCGGTTGCAGCGCGGTCGAGGCGCCCCTGCCCCCTCAGGTCGTGCCGCGCCTGCCCAACGTCACGATCGAGACGCCGAACCGGGCCGTCCAGCGCTCGTGGGAGCAGGCCGTCCGGGACATGGAGGCCCTCCGCCTCGAGGATCCGACGTTCGAGCGCGGCGTCTACATTCCGGCGGCCGGCGTGCCCTGGTTCGTGACGCTGTTCGGGCGGGACACGCTCGTCGTCTCGATGCAGGCGATCTCGGGCTACCCGGAGTTCGCCGCCGGAGCCCTCCGCCGACTCGGGGCCATGCAGGCGACCGAGGACGATCCCGAACGCGACATGGAGCCGGGCAAGATCCTCCACGAGGTCCGCCATGGTGAGCTGGCCCAGCTCGGGATCCTGCCGTTCCAGCCGTACTACGGCTCCCACGACGCGACGAGCCTCTACGTCATCGTCCTCTCCTACCTCTACCAGTGGCGCGGCGACGACGCGGTGCTCCGCCGCTACCTCGACAACGCCGAGGCCGCGGTCCGCTGGATCGACCGCTACGGGGACCGCGACCGGGACGGCCTGCAGGAGTACCAGACGCGGTCCTCGCACGGCTACTACAACCAGGGCTGGAAGGATGCCGGCGACGCGATCCCGGCCGAGGACGGGACGCTCGCGCCGCTGCCCCTCGCGACGGCCGAGCTCCAGGGCTACGTCTACGACGCGAAGCTCCGGATGGCCGACGTCTACGACGTCCTCGGCCGCAGCTCCGACGCACGCCGTCTCCGCCGCCAGGCCGGCGAGCTGTTCGACCGCGTCAACGACACGTTGTGGTGGGAAGAGGAGGGGACCTACTTCCTCGGGCTCGACGGCCGGAAGCGGCCGATCCGTTCCGTCGCGTCGAACGCCGGCCATCTGCTCCAGTCGGGGATCGTGCCGCCGGAGCGGGCCCGGAGGGTCGTCGCGCGCCTCATGGCGGACGACATGTGGTCCGGCTGGGGCGTCCGGACGCTGTCGTCGGACCATCCCGCCTACAACCCGTTCAGCTATCACACCGGTTCGGTGTGGCCGCACGACAACGCGATGATCGCCGGCGGATTCCGGCGCTACGGCTTCGACGCCGAGGCCGCTCGCATCGCGAAGGGCATGTTCGACGCCGCCGAGCGCCAGTTCGCCTTCCGCCTGCCGGAGCTCTTCGCCGGCCTGCCCCGCCACGAGGCCAGCTTCCCGGTCCAGTACCTCGGCGCGAACGTGCCCCAGGCCTGGGCCGCCGGCTCGATCTTCCGGTTCATCGCGGTCCTCAGCGGCATCCACGCCCTCTCGAACCCCGACGGCTCGCGGCTCTTCGTCAACCCGGCCCTGCCGTCGTGGATGCCGGAGCTGACGATCCGCAACCTGCGGGCCGGCCGTGGCTCGCTCGACCTGGCGCTCCGCGACGGCACCGTCGAGGTGCTCGCGAACACCTCCGGCTTCGAGGTCGTCCACGGACCGGCGCCGCGCCCCGGTCGGTCGAAGGCCGCCCCGCGCTGAGAGCGGGCGTCGAGGGCCCGTACCCACCACCTCGGGCCGGCCGCCCGCTTCTCATGATCCTCGAAGGAACGCAGTCCAGGGTGGATCCATGACGGGCACCTCACCCGAATGAGGCACATCCCCACGGAGGTCCATCGATGACAGATTCCCAGGCCGGATCCCACGGCAACAGCTTCGCTCCTCGCGGGCGCCGGGCCGGCGCGATCCTCGCCGGAGGCGTCGCAGTCCTGGCGATGGCCGCGGTCGCCCTGGGCGCCGGGCCGTCGCCGGCGGCCCCCTCGTCGAGCGCGAGCGCCGCGTTCGACCATCGGGGGTTCGGGATCGAGAACTTCGGCGGCCGGTTCGCGTTCGGCGGCATCACGATCACCGCGATCGACGGCATCCGGCTGAGTCTCGAGACCGAGGACGGCTGGACGCGGACGATCACCGTGACCGACGAAACCGAGATCACGAAGGACGGCGAGACGATCGAGCCGGCCGGCCTGGCCGTCGGCGACCGTATCCGGCTGGCCCAGTCGCGGGAGGATGACGGCACGTACACGATCGAGCGGATCGCGATCGTGCTGCCGCACGTGGTTGGCGAGGTCACCGCCGTGTCCGGCAACGCCATCACCGTCGAGACGCCCGACGGATCGAGCGTCACCGTCCACGTCGACGGCGAGACCGACTACGTCGTCGGCGGCGACGACGAAGCGACGCTCTCGGACGTCGAGGTCGGC
>DASTVH010000372.1:0-7681 GCA_035759195.1 Candidatus Limnocylindrales bacterium | reverse complement strand
GTTCGTGATGCTCACCCGGCTGTCGGTCGGGCGGGTCGAGGCGTGGGAGCTGGCGCTCTCGTTCGGGCTGCTCGTCGTGACAATCGGCGTCGTGGGCGTGATCGCGATCCGGATCTACGCGGCGGGCGTCCTGCTCTACGGCCAGCGGCCGGGGCTGCGGGCGTACGTGGCGGCGGCGCGCGGGCGGTAGAGGCGGCGCGCGGGCCCGCGACATCAGCGTGGCCGGTCGAATCCACACCTCCACGCGTGGGTCGCGTCAAGCTCGGCCTCCTCGACGCATGACTCGGCCGTGACGCACGCTCACGTATCGCCCGATCACCAGCCACGGTGGTAGCCGTGGGTCCGGCCCCCGGTTACCGTCCGCCGGCCCCGGTGCCGCCGAGTCGCGTCCTACTCGTCGAACAGGAGCGGCAGCCGCCGGATCAGGGCCACGACCGGCGCCGATGCCGGCGCATCATCGGCCGGCCCGTCGTCGGCCGGCATGTCGTCGCGTTCGGCTCCCGTCGCAGAAGGATCGGCCGCGATGAACCGCCACAGCCGGCTCCGAACGCCCGACAGGTACGGGCTGGTCCGCTGGCGGGCCATGACGCCGGCGATGCCCTGGGCCGCGACGGCCTCGTGGAGGGCCCGACCCTCGGCCGCGATGGCCGGCACGGCCACGACCTCGTCGCCCGCCCGCAGCACGCGCCGGAGCCGGTCGCGCCGCCGGAAGAGCGGCGCCGACAGGAGGGACCGGCCGTCGAGGTGGAGCAGGTCGAAGGCCAGGTAGGCGACCGGCCGTCCGCGACCGCCGCCGAGACGCCGCTCGAGCTCCGCCTCGTCGGCGCGGCCGCCGGCATCGACAACGACGAGCTCCCCGTCGAGGATCGCCGAGCGGGCGTCGATGCGAACCGCCAGCCCCGCCAGCTCGGGGAGCGCCGGCGCCAGGTCCCGTCCCTCGCCGTCGATGAGGCGCACCTCGCCGCCGCCGGGGATGTTGGCCGGGCCGACGAACGCGAGCGCCCGCCGCCCGCCCCACGACGGTTCGAAGAGGTGTGCCGCCGAGTCGAACGGCTCCGCGCCCAGGCGCGGCAGCATCGGCCGGAGCGTCGCCGGCAGGTTCGGCAGGTTCGGCAGGTCGGGCTCCAGGCGCAGCGACAGCTGATCTCGAACCGTGGTCGGCGACATCGTGGACCCGATGGTAGCGGGTAGACTCGGCCACGTCGCCGGACGCCCGATCCGCGTCGGCGAGACCCAGACGGAGGTTCCCGTGGCGCGCCCGCTCGCCCCCGACGACCTGTACGCGCTGCGCATCCCGACCGACCCCCGGATCTCGCCGGATGGGTCGCGGGCTGTCGTCACTCTCCAGTCGGCCGCGCCGAGGAAGGACGGCTACCGCCACGCGGTCTGGCTCGTGCCCCTCGACGGCAGCGACGATCCCAGCCAGCTCACCCTGGGTGCGAAGCACGACCGCCACGCTCGATTCGCGCCGGACGGCCGGAGCGTCGCCTTCCTGTCCGATCGGCGTCTGCTCGTCGAGGAGGATCCGGAGGCGCCAAAGGATCCCAAGGAGCGCGAGGACGGCCAGCAGGTCCACCTCCTCCCGCTCGACGGCGGTGAGGCCCGACGCCTGACCGACCTGCCCCGCGGCGTCGACGGCTTCGTCTGGTCGCCGGACGGGACGAAGCTGGTCGTCACGACGAGCTCGAAGGCGGCGACTCGCAGGGAGGACCGCCGGGCGCGCGGCCTCGACACGGGGCGCAGGCCGACCGACCCGCCCGAGTCGGACTACCGCTACATCGACCGGCTCGACTACCTGTCGAACGGCGTCGGCTTCGTCTACGACACGATCGCCCACCTGTGGGTCGTCGACGTCGCGAACGGCGAGGCCCGCCGCCTGACCGACGGACCGACCGCGGCCGCGGACCCGGCGTGGTCGCCCGACGGCACGCGCATCGCCTACGTCACCCGGCTCAACCGCGACTACGACCTGCGCTCCCGATCGGACGTCATGGTCGTGGACGTCGCGACCGGGGTCAGGACGCGGATCAGCGGTGGGAACGAGTCGACGTTCTTCGTGCCGGCCTGGCTGCCGGACGGTCGGACGATCGCCACGCTCGGCGGCCGGCTGCCCGACAACGCCTACCGCTACGACATCTGGCTGTTCGCCGCCGACGGCACGGCGGCGACACCGAGTGGCGGCCGGAACATCTCCGGAGCGCACGACATCATGCCCGGCGCGGCGATGAACAGCGACGTCACGCCCGGCGAGCCGTCGCGGCTCATCCCGTCGGCCGACGGCCGATGGCTCTCGTTCATCGCTCCGATCCGGGGCAGCTACGAGCAGTGGCGGCTCGCAATCGACGGCGGCCGGCTCGAGCGCCTCACCGAGGGACGCCACTACCTGTCCTCGTTCGACGAGGTGTTCCGCGACGGCGGCCGCTCGCGGTCCGCGTTCATTCGCTCGTCGCCGACCGAGCTGCCCGACGTCTGGGTCCGTGACGGCGTCCGCGGCGAGCTCCGCCGAGTCACCCGGTTCAACGACGAGGCGCTGGCCGACGTGGAGCTGCGGGAGCCGCAGGAGCGCCACGTCACGGTCGACGGCCGCGACATCCAGGGTTGGTTCATCCCGGCCTGGTCGGAGCCGAGAGGCGGTCGGGCGAAGCCGGCCGCCGCGCCGCTCGTCACCGAGATCCACGGCGGGCCGCACACGCACTATGGCTGGTCGCCGGTCCTCGAGTTCCAGGTCCTCGCCGGCGCGGGAATCGGCGTGTTCTACTGCAATCCCCGGGGCTCCGACGGCTACGGCCGCGAGTTCAACGAGGCGAACCTGCGCGACTGGGGTCCCGGTCCGATGCGCGACGTCCTCGCCGGCATCGACGCCCTCGTCGCCGACGGCCTGGCCGACCCCGACCGGCTGGGGGTCACCGGCGGCTCGTACGGCGGCTACCTGACGAACTGGATCGTCGCCCACGACGACCGCTTCAAGGCGGCGATGACCTGCCGCTCGGTGAGCGACATGGCGATGCTCTTCCTGACCGGTGACATCAGCGACGGCGAGTGGGCCGAGCAGGAGTTCGGGACGACGCCGTGGGACGATCCCGCCTACTTCCGGGAGATCTCGCCGCTGACCTACGCCGGCATGATCCGGACGCCGCTCCTCATCCAGCACAGCGAGAACGACATCCGTACGACGGTCGGCCAGGCGGAGGCGCTCTTCACGGTCCTCCGGTCGAAGAAGCGGCCGGTCCGCCTCATGCGCGTGCCGGAGGAGACGCACGAGCTCACCCGGTCGGGCACGCCCCACCGGCGCGTCGAGAACCTCGTCCAGGTTCGGGACTGGTTCCGCCATTTCCTCGTCGAGGGCAGGCGCGGCCTGCCGCCGCTGCCGAAGGTCCGGGCGGGCCGCTAGGGGAGCTTCGTGCCGGGCCCGAGCGGGGAGGGGACTACTCCCGCCCGGTCGTCCGGCGGCGAGGGACGAGGATCGCGAGGGCGACCGTGCCGAGCAGTGCGAGGACGGCCGGTCCGAGCGCGGCGTCGGTTGTCTCCGCGACGACGGCCGTGTCGGTCGGTGGAGTGGTCGGGGCGCCGCCACCGCCGCCGCCTCCCCCGCCGCCGCCGGCGGCCGCCTGGACCACGACCGTGCCGGTCATCGTCGGGTGGGGCGTGCACAGATAGGCGAACGTCCCGGCCGTCGAGAACGTGATCGCCCCCGACTGGCCCTGGGCCAGGTCGCCGGTGTCCCACGAGCCGTCGGTCGCGGTCGCCGTGTGGACGACCGCGTCCGAGTTCGTCCACGTGACGGTGTCGCCGACCGTGATCGTGACCGCAGGGGGCGAGAACGCGAAGTCGGCGATCGTCACCGCCTGGTCGGCCGCCACGGCCGGAACCGCCGCCAGGATGACCGTCGACCCGGCGGCGAGCAGTCCCGCGATGAGCGGTCGGGCGCGAGGCCTGGCGAAGGGCTGGTGCATGCGGTTCGGGCCTCCGGGCGAATCGGCGTCGAGGGAAGCGACGCCGATTCTGGCAGGTTCCGGAGGCCCGGGTGAGCCCTCAGCGGGCCACGGCGAACCTCCGCCGCGCGACGGCCACGCCGCCGAGCCAGGCGGCGGCCAGGAGCAGGAGGCCGACCGGCACCGCCGAGTCGCCCGCCGAGCCCGCCTCCGCGTTCGCCGCGGGCGCGCCGGTTGTCGTGTCGGTCGGCGGGGTGGTCGCCCCCGCACCGCCTCCGCCGCCACCGCCGCCCGTCGCCGCCGCCTGGACGGTGACGGTCCCCGTCATCTGCGGATGGATCGAGCACACATAGGCGAACGTCCCGGCCGTCGAGAACGTGATCGTGCCCGACGCCCCGTTGCCGAGGGAGCCCGTGTCCCAGGAACCGTCGTCGGCGGTGGCGGTGTGGGCCTGGGCGTCGGAGTTCGTCCAGGTGACCGTGTCGCCGACCGCGATCGTGAGCGATCCGGGAGAGAACGAGAACCCGGAGATCGCGACGGCGTGGTCCGCGGCGAGCACGGCGGTCGCGCCACCGAAGACGGCCAGGAGGGCCGCGGTGCCGACGATCAACGGGAGCGGGGCGCGACGACGGGAAACCATGGACGCATCCTCCTCTGCGGGCCGATACCGGTCTCTACGTCAGTCCGGCGGGCTGCGGTTCGCGCAACCCGGGGCTGCCGTGCGCGAGGTGTATCCTCACCGTCCCATGACCGCCACGCGACGCCCCGATACGCTGTCCAGGGAACGAGCGCACGAACTCGTCCGGTCCTGGGACGGGCGCCCGGGCGCGCTGGGCAGCCTGCTCGGTCGGGTCAGCAGCGTCGACCAGGTCGGGGTCGAGGAGCGGGTCGCCCGCTTGAAGTCGCGTTCCATCAAGAAGGCGTCGAAGCTCTGGGCCCTCGATCTCGCGATCCGGATGATGGACCTCACGACGCTCGAGGGAAAGGACACGCCGGGCAAGGTCCGGGCGCTCTGCCAGAAGGCGATGACGCCCCAGCCCGGCGACCCGACGATCCCCTCGGTCGCGGCGATCTGCGTCTACCCGGCGCTCGTCGCCGACGCCAAGGACGCCCTCAGGGGCTCGACCGTCAAGGTCGCCTCGGTCGCGACCGGGTTCCCGTCGGGCCAGACCTTCCGCGACATCAAGATCGCCGAGACCCGGGCCGCCGTCGAGGCCGGTGCCGACGAGGTCGACATGGTCATCGATCGGGGGGCGTTCCTGTCGGGCGACTACCTGACGGTCTTCGAGGAGATCGTCGACGTGAAGGAGGCGGCCGGCGAGGCCCACCTCAAGGTCATCCTCGAGACCGGCGAGCTCGAGACGTACGACAACGTCCGACGGGCGAGCGTCCTCGCGATGGCCGCCGGCGCCGACTTCATCAAGACCTCGACGGGCAAGGTCCAGCCGGCGGCGACGCTGCCGGTGACGCTCGTGATGCTCGAGGCGATCCGCGACTTCGAGCGCCAGACCGGGCGGCAGGTCGGGATGAAGCCCGCCGGCGGGATCCGGACTGCCAAGGAGTCGATCCAGTACCTCGTCGTTCTCTACGAGACGCTCGGCCCGCGCTGGATGAGCCCGGACTGGTTCCGCTTCGGGGCGTCGTCCCTCCTCAACGACGTCCTCATGCAGATCGAGAAGGAGCGCTCCGGGCGCTACCAGGGCCCCGACCACTTCACGCTCGACTGAGCCGATGACCGAGACGGCCGTGGCGGCTGACTTCGAGCCGGCGGTCCCGCTGCCGCCGATCCCCGGGCTCCGTTTCCGGCACTTCGCGGGGTCCACCGACTACGCGGGGATGAACGACGCCGCAAACGACGCCCGAATCGCGAACGGCGACCACTTCATCACGCCGCTCGAGGGCTTCGCGAACTTCTACGAGCATCTCGTGAACTCCGATCGAGACCGGGATCTGCTGATCGTGGAGGTCCACGGCGAGATCGTCGGCTACGCCCGGACCGAATGGCACGCCCACGCCGACGGCAATCGGATCCACCAGCTGGTCTGCTTCCTGCGTTCCGCCTGGCGGCGACGCGGCATCGGGCGGGCGATGCTCTCGGCAATGGAGGCGCGAGCGGCCGCCGTTTCGGCATCGCTCGACGGGTCGATGCCGTCGCTCTACGAGTCCAACGTCGAGGAAGCCGACCGAGGGGCGGTCGTGCTCCTCGAGGACTCCGGATACGCGCCGGTTCGTCATGGCTACACGATGGTCCGGCCGAATCTCGACCCGGTGACCGACGCGCGGATGCCCGAAGGGCTCGAGATTCGCCAGGTCCGCGACGAGCACCTCCGGGCGATCTTCGAGGCGGGCGAGGAAGCGGCCCGCGACATGTGGGATTACTGGCCGGCGACCGACGAGGACTACCAGCTGTTCCTGACCGACCCGATCCAGGGCGATCGGACCCTGTGGCGGATCGCCTGGGACGGCGACCAGGTGGCCGGCCAGGTGCGCGGCTTCATCAACGCCGAGGAGAACGAGCGGTTCGGGCAGAAGCGCGGCTGGGTCGAGAACATCCTCGTCCGGCGACCGTGGCGCAAGCGCGGGTTGGCGCGCGCGCTGATGGCGTCCACGATCGACGCCCTCCGCGAGCGCGGCATGACCGAGGCAGCGCTCGGCGTCGACGCGGAGAACCCGAGCGGCGCGCTGCGGCTCTACGAGAGCGTCGGCTTCCGGCCGGAGAGCCACGCGATCACGTTCCGAAAGCCCGTCCCGGACCGGGCCGGCTGACGCGCCCGGCTTCGCGTCAGCCGATCGCCGCCAGGTAGCGCATCACGGGCATCGCGGCCTCGAGCGAGTCGGCGAGCAGGTCCGGGAGCTTCGGCGAACCGGCCTCCCTGTCCGAGAGGCGGCGACCGAACGTCACGTCCTTGAGCCGGAGCAGGTCCGCGGCGGGATGGTCCGGCGCGTAACCTGCCGGCACGCGCCGAAGCGAGTCGCCCCCGAGTGCCCCGAACGTCCCGCGGAAACGCGGCTCGTCGAGGAGCGCCTGGAAGGGAGTCGGGTCGCCGGCGATGCGCCGGCGGAAGGCGTCGAGCCAGGGCTTCTCCGGATGCCAGATCCCGCCGCCGACGAAGATCTCGCCGGGCGAGAGGTGGAAGTAGCCGCCGCTGGAGTGGACGAACGGGTTGTGGGAGCGGCCGCCCTCGCCGGCCGGCTCGTCGGGCACGTACGGGAAGCTCGCGCCGAGGTTCGTCTTGTACGGCGACTTGTCCTTCGAGAAGCGGACGTCGCGATAGATCCGGAACGGCGACTTCGCGGGATCGGCACGGAGCGGGATGCCGCGCGCCTCGAAGCGCTCGGCGAGGGCGGCGATCAGCGCCTGGAGCGGCTCCTTGAGGAGGCGCTCGTAGTCCGCCTTGCGGGGCTGGAACCAGGCCCGGTCGTTGTTCTCGGCGAGGTCGACGAGGAACTGGATGGCCTCGGGGCGGAAGCCGGTGAACGGGGCGATGGGTGCGGTGACGGCCATGGCTGTCCTCCTGGGCGCGGCGGTTCCTCGAATCTACCGCCTGGCGCTCGACTGGCGGTTGCTTGCGGCCGTCGCGGTGCCGCGGCCCTCTCTGCCCTGCCCGGGCCGGGGCCCGACCCTACGACCCCGGCGCGCCGAACACGAGCGCCGCGTTCAGTCCGCCGAACCCGAACGAGGTCGAGAGGATCCGCCGGTACTCACCCGCCCGGCCGTCCCGGAGGAGGCCCGGCAGGAGCGCCTCGAT
>DASTVH010000371.1:0-3123 GCA_035759195.1 Candidatus Limnocylindrales bacterium | reverse complement strand
GCGACGTGGGGCGGATCGAGCCGGCCGACCGCGATGTAGTCGAGGAAGAAGAGCGGTTCGGCGCCGCTGCACACGACGTCGTCGGCGCACATCGCGACGAGGTCGATCCCGATCGTGTCGAAGCGCCCGAGCGCCTCGGCGATCGCCGTCTTGGTCCCGACGCCGTCGGTCGAGGAGACGAGGACCGGCTCGCGGTAGCCGGCCGGGATCGTGACCGCGCCGCCGAACCCGCCGAGTCCGCCGATCACCTCGGGCCGCCGCGTCGACTCGACCGCGGCCCGCATCAGCTCGACGGCCGCCTCGCCGGCCTCGACGTCGACGCCGGACGCTGCATACGCCGAACGACGAGTCTCAGCCACGAGCGGCGAGTGCCTCCTCGAGGATGAACTTGCGCGACGCGGCGTCGTACGGCACGGGATCGGGGTACCGGCCGTCGAAGCAGGCGAAACAGAAGCGATCGTACGGCAGCTCGAGGGCGGCGAGGACGCCGCGGATCGAGAGGTAGCCCAGCGAATCGGCGCCGATGAACGCGCGGATCTCCTCCTCGCTGTGGGTCGACGCGATCAGCTCGGTCTCGATCTGGGTATCGATGCCGTAGAAGCAGGGGTGGTAGATCGGCGGGGCACTGATCCGGACGTGGACCTCGCGGGCGCCGGCGCGGCGCAGGAGCGAGACGATCTGGCGGGTCGTCGTGCCCCGGACGAGCGAATCGTCGACGACGGTCAGGCGCTGCCCGCGGACGACCTCGCGGAGCGGGTTGAGCTTGATCGTCACGCCCCGCTGGCGCATCGTCTGGCTCGGCTGGATGAACGTCCGCCCCGTGTAGCGGTTGCGGACCAGTCCCTCGCGGTACGGGATGCCGGCCGCCTCCGCGTAGCCGGCCGCCGCCGGCGCGCCGGTGTCCGGGACCGGCATCACGAGATCGGTCGCGGCCGGGTGCTCGGCAGCGAGCTGGATCCCCATCCGGCGGCGGACCTCGTAGAGGTTGCGCCCCTCCATGTACGAATCCGGCCGGGCGAAGTAGATGAGCTCGAACACGCAGAGCGCCGGGCTGGCCTCGGCATACCGGACCGATCGCGGCGGCCGGCCCTCCTCGAGGACGACGATCTCGCCGGGCTCGACGTCGCGGACGTACTCGGCGCCGACGATGTCGAGGCCCGCGGTCTCCGAAGAGAGGCACCAGCCGGCGTTCGATTCGTCGTCGGCCCACAACCCCGCCCGGCCGCCGTCGGCCGGACCGTGCGGCGCCGGCAGGCGACCGAGGACGAGCGGCCGGAAGCCGAACGGGTCGCGAACGCCGATGACCCGGCGATCGTCGAGGATGACGAGGCTGAACGCGCCGCGCACCCGGGGCAGGACCCTGACGAGCGCGTCGACGGTGTCGGCCGCCGGCTCGTCGGCGAGGAGAGCGGTCAGGAGCTCCGTGTCGGTCGAGGCGGGCAGCCGGCCGCGCCCGCCGGCGAGCGAGGCGAGCAGCTCACGCGTGTTCACGAGGTTGCCGTTGTGGCCGACCGCGATCGCCCGGCGCGGCCCGAGGCGGAAGGTCGGCTGGGCGTTCTCCCAGACCGTCGACCCGGTCGTCGAATAGCGGCAGTGGGCGATCGCGAGGTCGCCCCGAAGCGACGGGATCCGCCGCTCGTCGAGCACCGAGCTGATCATCCCGAGGTCCTTGTAGAGCATCAGCTGCTCGCCGTCGCTGACCGCCAGTCCGGCCGACTCCTGGCCGCGGTGCTGGAGGGCGAACAGCCCGAGCGCTGCGACGGCCGCCGCCGGGGTTCCGGCAGCCGCGCCGCCGGGAACGACCGCACCGAACACGCCGCACACCTCAGCCGGCCTCCCAGCCGAGGGCCCGTGTCAGGCCGGTCTCCCAGCTGCGCCGGAGGTCGGCGAGCGCGACGTCGAGCGCGTCGGCGACGCGGCTGCCGCGGGCCTCGGCCGCCCCGGTCGCCCCGGCGCCCACGAGTTCGATGACGAGGCGGTCGCCGCCGACCGTCCCGAGCTCCTCGATCGGCAGCCCATGGTGGCGGGCGAGCAGGACGAGGGCCGGCACGAAGCGCGGCCGGGTCGAGACGACGAGACGCGACGGGCTCTCGCCGAAGAGGTCGTCGGCCGGCGAGCTCGCGATCCCGAGGCGGATCCGGGCGCCGAGCCCGCGGTCGCGATCGCCCCACATCGCGGCCTCGGCGAGGGCGACCGCGAAGCCGCCGCCCGAGACGTCCTGGGCCGACGCCAGGATGCCTCGCTCGGCCGCCTCCCGGGCGAACGTCTGGACGGCCGCCTCGCGGGCGAGGTCGATCGCCGGTGGGCCGTCCTCGGCCGCGACGCCGGCGAGCCGGGCGTATTCGCTGCCGGCGAGGCCGGGCAGCGCGTCCCCGACGAGCAGGATCGCGTCACCCGCTGCGGCGAAGCCCGGCCGGACGAGCGTCGCGACGTTCTCGAGCAGCCCCACGACGCCGATCTCGGGCGTCGGTGCGATCGCTCCCATCGGCGATTCGTTGTACAGCGAGACGTTGCCGCCCGTGACCGGCAGGCCCAGCGCCCGGCAGGCGTCGCCGAGGCCGCGGACCGCTTCCTTGAGCTGCCAGAAGGCCTCCGGCCGGGTCGGGTCGCCGAAGTTCAGGCAGTTCGTCACGCCGAGCGGCCGGGCGCCGGTGATCGAGACGTTGCGGGTCGCCTCGGCGACGCTCAGCACGGCACCGAGCCACGGGTCGATCGCGCCGATCGCCTGGTTCGCGTCGGTCGAGGCGACGAGGGCCTTCGTCGTCCCCTTGATCCGAAGGACCGCGGCGCCGTGGCCGGGCCCCTCGACGGTGTTCGCCTGGACGGTGGTGTCGTACTGCTCGAACACGGCCCGCCGCGAGGACAGGTTCGCCGATCCCAGGAGCGCGAGGAGCACGGCGCCGGGATCCATGCCGCGCTCGGGCAGGCCGACCGCCGGCTCGACGGCGCCGGGCAGCGTCACGACGGTCGGCTGCGGCGCCGGGGCGGGCCGGCGGCGCGTCGGGGGCGCGGCGATGCGCTCGTGGACGATCGCGTCGCTCGTCAGGGCGGCGGCCGGGATCCGTGCCAGCTCGCGGCCGGCGTCGACGACGGCGATGTCGCCGTCGGCGGTGACGGTGCCGA
>DASTVH010000370.1:0-12685 GCA_035759195.1 Candidatus Limnocylindrales bacterium | reverse complement strand
ACATCACGTTCTTCCTCGAAGGGCCGGCCGGGTCGATCCGGATCGTCGCGGACGGATCGAGCGGGATCACCCAGGATTCGGTCCAGCGCGACGTCGTCTACCGGATCGTCGGCGTCGCCGGACAGCGGGCGAGCCGCAAGGACGCCCCCGACGGCTACCGAGTCTGGCCCCGCGACGCGCGGGACCTGACGCGCGTCTCGTACCCCGGCCCGAACCCCGGCGCCTCGCCGGCCCCGACCGCCTCGCCTTCCGGGTCCGGCCGCCCACCCGCGGGCGTCCTGCCGATCGCCGATGCCATCCGCCAGGGCGACGGCGCGGTCACCGTCGAAGGCCTCGTCACGATCTCCCCGACGCTCCTCGACGCGAGCGGTCGGCGGATCGTGATCGAGGATCGCAGCGCGGGCCTCGAGATCCTGCTGCCCGTCGAGGCCCGGGCGCCGGCCGTCGGATCGCGGGTCCGCGCGGCCGGGTCGATCGGGCGAGCCTACGACGCTCCGCGCCTCCGAGCCGAAGCCGTCACCGTGATCGCGACCGGCGCGCGGCCGCTGCCGCTCGTGCTCACGAAGCCGCCGACGGCGGCTCACGAGTGGCGGCTCGTCCGCGTCTCGGGCACGATCGCCGACGTCCACAAGCTCGGCAACCGCTGGCGCGCGGAGCTCGCCCTCGGCAGCCAACGGGTCGTGATCTCCGGGCTGGCCGGCGCCGGGATCCCGGTGACCTCGGTCGCCGAAGGGCGGCGGGCCACGATCACCGGCATCGCCCGACGGCCGTACCCGGGCGCCACGGACCGGCGCTGGTCTGTCGTCCCGCGCGGCCCGTCCGATCTCTCGATCGCGGGCGCCTCCGGAACGTCGGCGGGTGGCGAACCGGTCGCCGACGACCCGCCGGCAGGGCCAGGCGCAGCCCCGACTGCCATCGACGCCGGCACGCCGGACGTGAACCTCGCGGACCTCGCCGATCACGTCGGACAGATCGTGCGCGTCGGCGGGATCGTCACGGAGCTCCGGCCGGGCGGCTTCGGGCTCGACGACGGGACGGCGATCGGGCCGGTTGCCCTCGACGGGGAGGCGGCCGAGTACCTGCCGCTCATCGAGCCCGGCGACGCCCTCAACGCGATCGGTCGCGTGATCGAGGACGGCGAGGGTTTCACGATCCTCGTCGAGGACCCGGCCGGCATCGTGCGCGTCGGCGATCCGTCGCTCGCCACCCTGGGCGGCGGGGAGCCCCGGGGAGGGAACGACGGGTCGCAGCGAGCCGCCGATCCGGGTGCCGCCGGGGGCTCGTCGCGGGTCGCCGGGGAGCTCCTGGGCATCAACGGCGCCGGTCTGGCCGGGCTCCTCGGGATGGTCCTGCTGTCGACCGCCTCGATGGCCGCGACCGTCGCCCACCGGCGGCGTGCCCGACGCCTTCTGACGGCCCGCGTGGCTGCCCGCCTGGCGACCGTCGCGGGCCCGGCCGTCGCCGAGCGTGGGCCGAGCGTGGCGGAGCGTGCGTGACTGTGCTTGACGCTCGCGAGAACGCGGGGCTATCCTCGCCCGAGTTTCGCACCTGCGAAGCACCACCTGAGCGAGGGTTGAGGGTTGCCGAACGCGGACCACCGCGTCGCACTCCCCACCGGGGAACGGCAATACCACATCGGACTCGGACCGGGAGAACTGGCCGAGTACATCCTCCTCCCCGGTGACCCCGATCGGACCGCCCGCATCGCCGCCCGGCTCGAAAACGTCGAGATCGAACGGCGACACCGGGAGTTCGCCTCGGTCACCGGGACGTATCGCGGCGAACGTGTCTCTGTCGTCTCAACCGGGATCGGCACCGACAACGTCGAGATCGTGGTGGCGGAGATCCTGGCGATCACGGAACGGCCGACCTTCATCCGGGTCGGTTCCTGCGGGACCCTCCAGCCGGAGGTGGACCTCGGGGACCTGATCATCTCGACCGGAGCGGTCCGGCTCGAGTCGACAACGAGCTATTTCGTCCACGATGGGTATCCAGCGGTCGCCGACTACGAGGCGGTCCTCGCGCTCATCGAGGCCGGAGCGAGGCTCGGACACCGGACCCACGTCGGGTTGACGGCGACGGCACCGGGGTTCTACGGGGCGCAAGGGCGTCCGATCCCGCAGTTGCCCATCCGCTACCCTGACCTGGCGGAGGACATGGCGCGCCAGCGCGTCATGAACTTCGAGATGGAGGCGTCCGCCCTGCTCGTCCTGGCCGCGCTTGCCCGCTGTCGGGCCGGAGTCGTCTGTGCGGTCTACGCCCAGCGGAATACCGGTGCGTTCGTGGAGGGCGCGGAGAAGGACGCGGCAGAGGCAGCCTGCGTGGACACGGGGCTGGAAGGCCTCGCGATCCTCGCCGAGATCGATCGCCAGAAACTGCAAGCCGGGACGGACCGCTGGCGCCCGTCCCTCTGGTCAGCAACGTGATCCGCGGACACGGGACGAGGGTTCCCGTGACGCCACGCACCTCGAGGAGGAGCCCGCTCCATGGCTGAAGCGTATTGCGTCAAGGACAAGCAGAAGGTCGAAGTCCAGAACGCCCAGAAGATCACGATGAAGAACGGCAAGCCGGCGCTTCAGGGCACGTGCCCGATCTGCGGCGGCAAGGTCTTCAAGATCGGCGGCTGACAGGCCCTCGACCTCAGGGATCCGTACCGAACGACCCCGCCGGCGACGGCGGGGTCGTTCCATGCCCGGCCGGTCGCGCGAGCGGCTCAGACGGCCAGCCGCTCGAGCAATGGCACGGCCCCGACGAGCCCGACGTCGTCGCCGAGCGCCGCCGCCACGATCTCGACCCGCCCGCGTGGGATCCGGAACGCCGTCCGGGCGACCCGCTCGCGAGCCGGCGCGAGCCAACCCTCGCCCTGGTTGCGGGCGACGCTGCCGCCGATGACGACGAACTGCGGGTTGAAGACGTCGACGAGCCCGACGCAGGTCTCGGCGAATGCCAGGCGCGCCCGCTCCATGATGGCCCCGGCAACGGCGTCGCCCTCGGTCTCGGCCTCGGCAACGTCGCGCGCGTCGAGCCCCCGCCCGAGCTCCCGAACACGCGTCGCGAGGTCCGGCGCCCGCCCGGCGGCGATCGCCTCGGCGGCGGCCCGGGCGATCCCGCTCCCGGAGCTGATCGCCTCGAGGTGGCCCCGCCCGCCGCAGCCGCAGGGCGGCCCGTCGAGCTCCACGAGGAGGTGGCCGAGCTCGCCGGCGACGCCGTCGGCGCCGGTCAGCAGCCGCCCGCCGGCGACGATCCCGCCGCCGATGCCGGTCGAGACCGTGAGGTACAGGAAGTCGGTCGCGTCGCGGGCGGCCCCGAACCGCCACTCGGCGAGAGCGGCGACGTTCGTGTCCCGTTCGAGGACGGCCGGCAGGGAGAGGGCCCGGGCGATCGGGTCTGCGAGGCGGACGTCGCGGAACGCCGGTCCGAGGTTGGGCGGCTCGATCAGCGTGCCGCCGGCCGGGTCGAGGGGACCGGGTGCCGCGATCCCCACGCCGCCGAGCCGTTCGCGAACCTCCGGCGGCACGGCCTCGCGCACCCGACGGAGCATCCCGACCGCGGCGACGATGACGCCGTCGGGGCCGGCTTCGCGCGGCGTCCGACCGGCCGTCCGGCCCAGGATGCGCCCGTCGGCCTCGACGACGGCCGCCCGCATCCGACTGGCACCCAGATCGAGCGCCAGCGCCGCGCGTCCCGCGACGCGCCCGCTCGGCGGCACCGCGCCCGGCGCCGCCGCCAGGACGTCCTCGTCGCCGATCACCCGACCGATCCTCGCTCCTGTCTCGCCGCCCAGATGTCCCGTGATTGCAACCGGGCCGCGCCCGCGGGCCGAACGGCCCTCGACCCGGGCCGGGGTACGATGACACCATACGGCCGACGGACGCCGCCGTGATCCCGCCCGGGTCGCGGCCGGTTCGTCCCACCTCCGGTTTGAAGGAACGTGCCTCGCCCGCGCGACGGCATGCAGCGAAGGAGCAGGTCATGGCAGTGCGTGTCGGCATCAATGGATTCGGGCGGATCGGCCGCCAGTCGCTCAAGGCGCTCATCGAGCGCACGCCGGACGTCGAGGTCGTGGCGGTCAACGACCTCGTCGACACCGAGATGAACGCCCACCTCTTCAAGCACGACTCGACCTACGGCGCCTATCCGGGCAGCGTCGACCACACCGCCGACGCGCTCATCGTCGACGGTCGCGAGATCAAGGTCTTCAAGGAGAAGGACCCGGCGGCCCTGCCGTGGGGCGACCTCGGCGTCGACATCGTGCTCGAATCGACCGGCAAGTTCCGGGCCCCGGGCAAGTCCCAGGTGCACCTGGATGGCGGCGCGAAGAAGGTCATCATCAGCGCCCCGGCCAGTGGCGCCGACGTCACGATCGTCCTCGGCGTGAACGAGGATCGCTACGACCCGGAGCGCCACCACATCATCAGCAATGCCTCATGCACGACGAACTGCCTGGCGCCCGCCGTCAAGGTCGTCCACGACCTCGTCGGCATCGAGCGAGGCCTGATGAACACGGTCCACTCGTACACCACCTCGCAGCAGCTGCTCGACACGGCGCACAAGGACCCGCGCCGCGCCCGAGCCGCGGCCCAGAACATCGTCCCGACCACGAGCGGCGCAACCCGCAGTCTGGGCCTCGTCATGCCCGAGCTGGAGGGCAAGTTCAACGGCTTCAGCCTGCGAGTCCCGACGCCGACGGTCAGCATCGTGGACTTCACGGCCGACGTCGCCCGACCGACCTCGGTCGACGAGCTCAACTCGGCATTCCGCGCCGCAGAGGCTGGCCCGATGAAGGGGATCCTCGGTGTCAGCGACGAGCCGCTCGTTTCGTCGGATTTCCGTGGCGACAGCCGCTCCTCGATCATCGACTCGTCGATGACGATGGTGGTCGGCGGAACGCTGATCAAGGTTCTCTCCTGGTACGACAACGAATGGGGCTTCAGCTGTCGTGTCGCCGACCTCATCGGACTGGTCGCCGCACGCTTGCCTGTTACGAGCCACGCGTGATGGCCACCTCGTTGTCAATGCCCGGCGGCATCCAGACTGGTCCGCCGCCAGTCTGGCCGACTCTTGAGTCCGCCCTGGTCTCCCGCGAGCTCGTCGCGGAACGGACGATGGCGTTCCGCTTCGCGAAGCCCGCTGACTGGACGTTCCGCGCCGGCCAGTTCATCGACATCACGCTCCTCGACCCACCCGAGACCGACGCCGAGGGCAACACGCGCGGCTTCTCGATTGCGAGCGCGCCGAGCGAGGACATGATCATGATCGCCACCCGCCTGCGCGACACCGCCTTCAAGCGCGTCCTCCAGGCGGTACCGCTCGGTACCCAGGTCAGGATCGAAGGGCCGTTCGGGAACTTTCGCCTCCACAACGCCGCTCGGCCTGCGGTCGTGCTGACCGGCGGGATCGGCATCACGCCGTTCCGGAGCATCCTCGTCGAGGCGGTCCGAGCCGGCGGACTGCCGTATCCGGTCATCGTCTTCTCCGCCAACCGCCGTCCTCAGGACGCGGCGTTCCTTGACGAAATCCGCGCGCTGGCCGACCAGGACTCGAATCTCCGATTCGTTCCGACGATGTCGGGACTGGACGCTTCGACCGCCTGGGACGGCGAACGAGGCCACATCAATTCGGCGATGCTCCGTCGTCACCTGGAGGGCGTGGCCGACGCGATCTACTACCTGACCGGCCCACCAGGCATGGTCCAGGGACTCCGGACGATGCTGATCGACACGGGCATCGACGAGGACGACATTCGGACCGAAGAGTTCACCGGTTATTGAAGAGATCAGACGTGCCAGTCGACGACCGACAGCTGCATTCCGAGGCCCCCGTTCCCAGTCCGGGCCGGCCTGAGGCCACCGCCATGGCGAAGCCCATCGACCGTGAGAGCTCGGTTCCGACCGAGGAGCCGGCCGCTCCACGGGGCCACCCGTTCGACGCCGAGATCGAGGCGGAGCGGGCCGGATGGGGACGAGCTGCTCGAGCTCGTCCGCTCTCTCGACCCGGCCGAGATCGCGCGGCCTGGCTACTACCGCGACCCGGACTGGTCGGTTGCCGACCTCGTTGCCCACGTTGGGACATGGCTGGCCGAGGCTGGGATCCAACTCCGCCGCATCGAAGCAGGCACGTATCGGCCGCGCGACCTCGACATCGATGCGCTCAACGACGAGTTCCGGGCTGCGATGCGGGGGCAGCCCTGGGACGTGATCCTGACCCAGGCCCAGGCGTCGCGCCATCGGATGCTCAGGGTCTGGTATGGACTGGCGGACCGGACCGATGCGGCAGCGTGGTGGGTGGCGAAGGCCGGCGCGGAACACTATCGCGAGCACATTGGCAGGTTGCGCGCATGGGTTTCAGAATTGCGCGGCGCCTCGTGAACGCATGAAGCCTGACGGTCGGCCGGCCGCACCAGTGTCGATGAGTCCCCTCATCGACACGTCGGGCGAGCGCCTGCCGCCCGACCTGCGGCTCCAGATCCTGACGACCGAGCACTGGAGCCTCCTGTCGACCCGGGCGCTGACCTGGAATGAGGCATTCAGCCGGGCAACGATGTTCCTGAGCGCATTGACCGGGTCCGTCGTGGCGCTCGCCCTCGTCGCCGGCGTGACGGGCTTCGACCGCGGCTTCGTCACCTTCGCGCTGCTCGTGCTGCCGGTGGTCCTGTTCGCGGGCATCGGGACGTTCCGACGCCTGATCGAAATCAATCGGGAGGACGTGCGCTGGGTCGTGGGCATGAACCGGCTGCGGCACGCGTACCTCGACGCCGCGCCAGAGCTCCGCCCCTATTTCGTGACCGCCTGGACCGACGACGAGGCCGGGATCATGATCACCTTCGGTGCCCGACCCGGGCCCGGATCGTTGGCGCACGAGTTCGTGACGACCCCTGGGCTGATCGCCGTCGTCAACGGTGTGGTGGCCGGTGTCGTCGTCGCCGTAGCCGCGCTCCAGATCGGCCTCGCGCCGGGTACAGGCACCGCTCTCGCTGTGATCTCCGGCGTTGCGACGATCGCCGTGCTCGCGTTGCACCAGTACCGGTTCGTGATCCGGCCCCGAGGCCTGGAACCGAGCTTTCCTCAGAGTCAGCCGGACACGTCGGCCAGGCGCCGCTAGGCAACGTCGCGGTGGGCGGGCGCGCATCACATGCCGCCGTTCACCTCGGATCCCGGACCCGGCGACGCCGTTCCGTCCAAACCTGATTGCCACGGCCAGCGACCGGTGAGCTCGACCTGGAGCGAGAAGCTCAAGAAGGTTCGCACCAGGACGATCACGGCCAGGACACCGACGCTCGCGAACGTCGGCCCGACCACGACGGTCCTGATGATGTCACCAGCCACGAGCAGCTCGAGCCCGAGGAGGATGCCCTGACCGATTGACTGCCGCAGCCGTCGGTACGACGTCGCGAAGGGCTCGGCCCTCAGGAGCCCCCTGACGAAGCCGAACCCCGCGATCGCGATGGCCGCGACGATGACGCCGACGCCGACGGCATCGACGCCGAGCCCGATCGCGTCGACGGCGGCTCGGATGTCCATCGGATCTGCGTCCGAGCACGCCTCGGGTCAGCGCAGGCGACTAAGCGCCGGCGCCGACCGCGCTGCGGTACCCCTCGGTGACCTCGTCCTTGTGGGCCGCGAACGCACCAAGCACCTGGGACTGTTCGGCCTCCGGCACCTTGAAGACGTCGAGCGTCCGCTTGAGCTCGGCCGCGACTTCGTCGAACTCCTCCGGCGAGATCCTGAGGTCCCGGTGGGCCTCCTCGAGCCCGAGCAGCGTGCTGCCGGGCTTCGTGGCCGTGTACTCGTACGGGCCGCCCGAGATGTTGGCGACCCACAGCGTGCGCATGAACTTCAGACCGGGCAGCCGCAGCGGCTGCTCGACGCTCCACTGCCGGAGTTGCGGGTTCTTCGAGAGCTTGCCGACCATCGCGTTCTCGATGATCGCGTCACTGAAGTGGTCGACCACCGCCGCGATCGCGAAGATGCCCCCAAGCCGGTCGTAGAGACTGGATTCCTGCATCGTCGAACTCCTTCACTCTGATTCCGGGCAACAGGAAGGTTGGCGCGGGGGCGAGCCGAACTCAGTGACCGGAGTCACAAAGAGCGCGCAGGATCGCTGCGTCACGTGGCTCGATGCGACCTCGGGACAGCGCGATCGCGCCGACCCGCTCATAGGTCTCGAGGAGGCGACTGACGACTTCGCGCGCCGTTCCCAACTCGGCGGCGATGTCTTCGTGCCGCATGTTGATCACGGGTGCGGTCGCGAAGTGCTGCAGCAGCAGTGACGCCAGACGGCCCTCCATCGATCGGAACGCGACATCCTCGAGCAGCGTCGCCACGTCGGTCAGGGCCCGCGTCATCGTCTCGAAGATGAACGTCCGCATCGACTCGCTCGTCGCCACCCATTCGCGAAGTGCCGACGCCGGCAGGAGGACTGCCTCCGTCTCGAGCTCCGCCTGGGCAGTGGCGATCGCCGGCCGCTGCAGCAGGGCAGAAAGTGTGGCGATCAGGCTCGTTTGCTGATCGTGGACGTGGTACAGCGTGATCTCGCGCCCGGACGCGCCGAGCCTGAAGACACGGACGCTGCCGCGACCGATCGCCACGAAGCCGCTCGCGATCTCGCCTTCCCGGAACAGCCGCTCGCCGGGCACCAGCTTCACCTGGCGGGCGGCCGCCAGCATGTTCGTCTGGAGCGCTCCGGGCGCCTCTCGAAAGAAGCTGACGCCCTCGAGGATTTCGGTGGTGTTCATCTCTCTTGCTTCGTCGCCCCGCGCGGCGTCAGGATCGGCAGGAGGCCGGATCTCGAGGGCGTGACCTGTATTACTAACGTACGTTGGTTATACACGCCCAATGCTGCCGTGTCAACAATCGGGTTACGGCCGACGCCGGCGCGCGTGCGCCCCACGGCGCCCTTTGATCGCTGCCACCGGTCAGATCCTCGGGTTAGCGGCGCACAGCGACACTCAGCGGCGCACGTGTCCGGTGGGGGCGATCAAGTCGCCACCTGGACGGCCCGGATCGGCCGTAACCGCCCAATTCGACCGGTGGGATCGATCAAAGACGCGGCAGGATCGCGGCCGGCCTCGCCGGCGACCGGACCTAAGCCTCGGCGATGACGCCGATCGAGATCCGGAAGCCGGCCCGGCGCTGGAGCGGCGGCATGAGCGTGCCCTGACCGACCGGGGCGTCGCCGGGGAACCAGCGGACCCACTCCTCGTTGAACGTGTCGAACTCGCCGGCGTCGCGCAGCGACCAGTTGGCCCAGACGACCTTCTCGAGCGTGGTGCCCGACTCCTCGAGCTTCTTCACGAGGTTCGCGAGGCACTGCCGGGTCTGCTCTTTGATCCCGCCCGGGACGAGCTGGCCCGTCTCCGCATCGACCGGGCCGATCGACGAGACGTACACCATCCCGCCGGCGCTGACCGCCCGGCCGAGCCCGCTCGGCAGCTGGGACGGATCGACGAGTTTGGTCATGTCGGCGCCGAAGCGGCCCTTCCGCGGGCGGACCGGCTTGTCGGGGTCCTCGGGCGGGATACCGAACTCGTCGGCTGGCAGCACGACGCCGCTCCGCCGGAACTGGTCCATGAACGTGGGCCGGATGCCGGTCGGCTTGAGCTCGCCCTCGATCCGTCCGTCGCGGACGCCGGTCTGCTCGAAGACGAAGATGTCCTGGGTCAGGATCTCGTCGTCCTCGATCCCGAAGACCTCGGTGATGTTGACGATCTTGCGCGAGCCGTCCTTCAGGCGGGCCGTATGGACGATCAGGTCGATGGCCGACGCGATCTGCTCGCGGATCGCCCGCAGCGGCAGCTCGTAGCCGGTCATCAGGACCATCGTCTCGAGGCGCCGGAGCATGTCCTTCGGGCTGTTGGCGTGCCCGGTCGAGAGCGACCCGTCGTGGCCCGTCATCATCGCCTGGAGCATGTCGAGGGCCTCGCCGGCGCGGCACTCGCCGACGATGACCCGGTCGGGGCGCATATGCATCGCGTTCCGCAGCAGGTTGCGGATCGTGATCTCGCCCTCGCCCTCGAGGTTCGGCGGGCGGGCTTCCAGGGTGATGACGTGGTCCTGGCGAAGCTGCAACTCGGCGGCATCCTCGATCGTGACGATCCGCTCCTCGTTGGGGATGAACGAAGAGAGGACGTTGAGCGTCGTCGTCTTGCCGGAGCCGGTCCCGCCTGAGACGAAGATGTTGAGCTTGGCCTCGATGCAGGCCCGGATGAAGTCGAACATCTCGGGCGTCGCGGTGCCGAAGCGGATGAGGTCGTCGACGGTGTACGGCCGCGTCGAGAACTTGCGGACGGTGATCACCGGCCCGACGAGCGAGAGCGGCTCGATGATCGCGTTGACCCGCGAGCCGTCGGGCAGCCGGGCATCCACTCGAGGGCTCGAGTCGTCGATCCGCCGGCCCAGCGGGGTGATGATCCGGTCGATGATCCGCAGAACGTGCTCGTCGTTGAGGAAGACGGTGTCGACGCGCTCGATCTTGCCGGCCCGCTCGATGTACACGTGCTGCGGGCCGTTGACCATCACCTCGGTGATCGACTCGTCGTTGAGAAGCGGCTCGAGCGGCCCCAGACCGGTCACGTCGTGGACCATGTCCTCGATGAGCCGGAGGCGCTCGTCGCGGGTCACGGCGTAGCCGTTCGCCTGGATCACCCGGTCGACGATCCCCTCGATCTTCGTGTTGGCGTCCTCGGCCGACACGTCGAGCAGGCTGTCGAAGGCGCCGATGATCTCGCCCTGGAGCTTGAGCCGGACGGCCCGGAGCAGGTCCTCGCGATCGGGGGCCCGGGTCGAGCGCGTCGGAGGGGGCGGCGGCGGAGCCACGGGCACGGGGATGCCGGCCGTGGCGTCGGCCTTCTTCTGCGCGCGCTCGACGCGAGAGAGCAGCGACATCGACTGAACCTCCCTCGGGCTGGGTCTCTCGGTTCGAGAAGGATTGATCAGTGCCGCTGGAATGGGCGACGGATACCCGCCCGCTCCGGCGACGAGAGCATACCCCTCCTAGCCCGAATGGCTGTTGCGGGGAGGCAACGAATCGCTCGAAGCGTTGCGTCCTGACCGCGCCCGATGGGGTCCGGTGGGGAGCGGTGCGCTCGGCGACGCGGGCCGGGTCATTGTGCCCGAGGCTCGGCCGCCGCTGCGTTATACTCCCGGCTCCGGCGTGGGGCTATAGCTCAGCTGGGAGAGCGTCTGAATGGCATTCAGAAGGTCAGGGGTTCGAATCCCCTTAGCTCCACCACACCTCGGGCCGATGGCCTCCCGGAGGGCCGGCCTCGGACCTCGGTGAGCGTACGGCGAACTCACCACTGAGGTTGCCAACTCCAGGACCCCTCGCCGGCGGCGGGGGGTCGCTTCGTATCAGCGAGCAGACGTGACCGACACGACCGAGACCACCGAGACGACCCAGACGCGGACCCGCGACCGGATCGAGCGGTACGATCCCACCGCCATCGAGCCGCGCTGGCAGGCGCGCTGGGAGGAGCTCGGCCTCCACTCGACCGACCTCTCGGACGTCCGCAACCGCTACTACCTCCTGACGATGTACCCGTATCCGTCGGGCGACATCCACATCGGCCACTGGTACATCAAGACCCCGACCGACGCGATCGCCCGCTACCAGCGGATGCACGGCAAGAACGTCTTCCTGCCGATCGGCTTCGACGCGTTCGGGCTGCCTGCCGAGAACGCCGCGATCAAGAACAACATCAACCCCCGCGACTGGACGATGTCGAACATCGCCAACATGCGCACCCAGCTCCGGCGGATGGGCGCGATGTTCGACTGGGACGCCGAGGTCGTCACATGCGACCCCGACTACTACCGCTGGAACCAGTGGTTCTTCCTGCGCTTCCTCGAGGCCGGCCTGGCCTACCGGGCGAAGTCGGCGGTCGACTGGTGCCCCAACGACGGGACGCTCGCCCGCGAGCAGGTCGAAGGCGCCGATCGGCGCTGCTGGCGCTGCGGTGCGAAGGTCGAGAAGCGCGACCTCGACCAGTGGTACCTGCGGGTCACGAAGTACGCTGACGAGCTGCTCGACTTCAGCGGCATCGAGTTCCCCGATCCGGTCCGGACCATGCAGACGAACTGGATCGGCCGCTCCGAGGGCGGCGAGATCGTCTTCGAGACCGCTCCATCGGAGCATCACGCCGGCGGCGAGGAGATCCGTGTCTTCACGACCCGGCCGGACACCCTGTTCGGGGCGACGTTCATGGTCCTGGCGCCCGAACACCCGCTCGTCGCGCAGCTGACGGCACCCGATCGCATGGCGGAGGTCGAGGCGTATGCCGCCGCGGCCGAGGCCGAGACCGAGATCGAGCGCCTCTCGACCGACCGCGAGAAGACCGGCGTCCCGATCGGTGCCGACGCGATCAACCCGGTCAACGGCGAGCGCATCCCGATCTTCGTGGCCGATTACGTCCTGGCCGGCTACGGGACCGGCGCGATCATGGCCGTGCCGGCCCACGACGAGCGCGACTACGCGTTCGCCGAGAAGTTCGGGCTGCCGATCCGCCGCGTCGTCGCGGCGCCCGGCGACGAGGAGGCGCCGCTCGAGGGCGCCTACGTCGCACATACCGCCGGCGAAACGCTCGTCAACAGCGGGCCCTACGGCGGACTGTCGGCCGACGAGGGCGGTCGGCGGATCGTCGCCGACCTCGAGGCCCGTGGTGCCGGACGAGCGGCGGTTACCTACCGGC